>JBAXTC010000040.1:0-20598 GCA_037130375.1 Verrucomicrobiota bacterium
ACGAATGGCTCACTTTAAGTGAGCGCAGGTGGTCTGATTCTCGTGAGCGCCATCGACTTGAAGCTGAAACTGCTTCACGCGCTCCAAGGTCACCTGCCGTTCCTGATCGTTGCTAACCATTAGGAAGATCGCAGCGCGAGCTGGTCTTCGGAATTCATATTCAGAACGCGGATCGTTGTCCTGCCGATGGCCGTCTTGCCAATCATATAGATCCCATCCCTCTCGAAGTGGTCTTCCCAGCGGTGGTGCCTCGGATGGAACAGTTCCGTAACTCGCCTGGTTTGCGGGTCCATGCCTGTCAGGTTCGGTCCTTTGTGCAGGTTGCAATCCATGCATGCCAAAGCCAGGTTTTCGAGATCGTCCGTGCCGCCATGAATCTTTGGGACGATGTGCTCGACGTGCAGCGCCGCCAGCGGCGAATCCTCCTGATGCGCCAGGCAATACTCGCAACGATGGCCAGCGCGCTCCCGGACGCGGGCTCTCGTATTCGGGCTCATCGCCTACGCCGTGGCACCAATCAGTTGCCGGGCCTGCCGTTGCAGGATAGCGATGAACTTGTTCGCCCGCACGTAGCCAGCGTACTCTGCCCTCTCCACTTCGGTAAGCTGGCCCTCGGTGGATTTACCCGCCAGTTCTTCGATCCGCGCCTGAAGCTCGGGCGCGGCACGGAAACGCAGAACCGCCTCGGCCTTCTCCGGCAGCACGATCCGCAGCACGGGGCGAACCCCACGCTCAAACGCGTCTATTTCCGGTGTTGGTTGCATGTCCTGACCTTACCACACAGGCCGCCACTTTGGCAAAGCCAGAATGTCTTGGAAGAGCGCTGAGCCTGGCTCGGGAAAACTGCGTGTTAGACCTTTCCATCTAGTTCTTTCGTTCTAAACTCTGGGGACTTTCACCCTCGGAGCAGCCAGATTTCACCTTGGCGCTCGGGAATTTGCTTTTCGCGCGCCCGCTCGTACTGAGGGCTGCGCAGGTGATTTTTCAATCGCGCCCGGCGAAGATTTTTGTCCGGTTTAAGGGTTCGGCGGCTTTATAGTTGTGAACTGAAGATGACGGACAGCCAGACACTGCTTTCATTATACGCACGGACGGGCTCGGAGTCCGCCTTCCGGGAGCTCGTCAGCCGCTACATCGACCTGGTCTATTCGACCGCCTTCCGGCTGGTCGGCGGGGATGCGCAATCGGCGCAGGACGCGACCCAAACCGTGTTCGTGGCACTGGCGGCCAAGGCGGGAATGCTGCCGAAGGACGTGATGCTTGGCGGCTGGCTGCACCAGCATACCCGTTTCGTAGCGGGAGAGATCATGCGCACCGAACGCCGTCGTCAGATGCGGGAAAGGCAGGCTGCGGAAATGAATGCCATCGAAGACCACAGCGAGAGCAACCTGGCCCAGGTCGCGCCCGTGCTCGACGAAGCCATCGGCCAATTGGACGTGGAAGACCGCACCGCGATCCTGCTCCGGTTCTTCGAGCGGAAAGATTTCCGGTCCGTGGGGGAGGCGATAGGCAGCAACGAAGACGCCGCCCGCAAGCGTGTGGACCGCGCACTGGAAAAGCTGCGAGTCCTCTTAAAGCATCGGGGTGTTGCGCTCACGACGGCGGCACTGGGGACAGCGCTGGCCACGGGGGCGGTCACAGCAGCGCCGGCGGGGCTGGCGGGGAGCATTGCCGGAACCGCTTTGGCCGGGGCGGCGGCGGGTGGGGGAATCACAGCAACGCTGGTGAAGCTTATGACAATAACAAAGGTCAAAATGACAATCGTCGGCGTCTGGGCAGTCGCGGTCGTGGCGACGTCCGTGGTGGTTCAACATCAGGCGCAAGCCGCACTCCAATCGCAAGACGAGTCACTGCGACAGCAGTCGGCGGAGTTGGCCCGGCAACAGGCCGAGAACGAGCGGTTGGCGGGTCTGGTGCAGGCCGGCGGCTCCCGCGCAAACACCCTCGACGAGCTAACGAGCATTCGCAGTGAGGTTGAGGCGCTGCGGAAGCAGACCAACAGCCTCGCCCTGAGTCTGGAAGAAAACCGCCGCCTGCGAGCGCGCAATGCACAGCAGCCGACTGGGTCCCCTTCAATTCTGGAAGCGAGGGAGGAAGAAAGGAAGTGGGCGATCGGCAGGATGAACTACACCAAACAGTGGCTCCTGGCATTCATCATGTTTGCCGATCAAAACCATAACCGGTTCCCGACTAGCTTCGACGAGGCACAGCCGTTTCTGCCGAAGGAAGCCATGACCGAAACCAACTTCACAACCGGGCAGTTTGAGATTCTCTACCAGGGATCGATCACGAATATTACCACTCCGAGTCTGACCGTTGTTCTGCGGGAAAAGCAAGCACATCGCACCTCCGATGGCAAATGGTCGCGGGCTCATGGTTTTGCGGATGGGCATTCCGAGATTACTTCCTCACCGGATGGGAATTATGATGCTTGGGAAAAACAGCACATCATCCTGCCGCCGCCGAACCGATGAGAACCGCGCTAAGAATCGGCATCGCGGGCGCGTTCGTTGCCGTCAGCGCAGGAGTGCCGTGGGTGCTGCAACACCATGCCCAGCTTGAGTTGCATGCAAGGCAAGACACTTTGGAGCAACAGGCGGGCCAGTTGTCGCGCTTGGTCGAGGAGAATGGGCGATTGTCCAATCTCGTCGCTCAGGCAAAGGCGCCTTCGCCGTTCAACCCGGAACAGCTTGGTGAGTTGTTGAGGCTGCGCAACGAGAGACGCTGGCTTGCCGAACAAACGAACTTGCTTGCCAGCTTGGCGGCCGGGACACCGGATTGGGCCCAGCTCTCACCGTCCAAGCTTGAATCAGCGATAGCCGCCGAGATGACGGAAGCCCTGAAACGCATCCTGCCCGTTCTCCAGCCCGCGCTGCAAAAGTATTCTCTGGCTCACTCCAATCAGCCCCCCGGCAGCTTCTCCGATCTCCAAGACTGTTTTCCATTGGTTGACGGGCGCAAGATGGTTGGGCTACAGACCTTCGAGTTTGCCCGGGAAGAAGGGCCGAGACCTGGCGATGCCTTATTTCTGCGCGGGGATGCTGGGCGCCGGTCCGGGGATGGCAATCAGGTGCGGATATACGGGTTCAGCGACGGACGCGTCGTAGAGGTGTCCTCCGAGGACGGCCACTTTGACGATTGGGAAGCGCAGCATCTGACTTCGACACCGGCCGGGACAGAAGAGAAAGTCTTCCTGGAAGCCGCAGAAACCGCGCAAGAGCGGGCCCACATCACAGAGCTTGGAGCATCCGTCGGAATTCCCGCCGAAGATGCCAGCCGATTCTTCGACCGATTCAAGCAACAGCAGAAGGTCCTCGGCCAGAAGTTTGAGGAGATGCAGAAGAGTCTAACTGGCTCTCCAGAGGAAAAACAAAGGCAAATGCAAGCTGCCGTCCAGGAGGAACTCAACAAGCTCGCCATCGAGACGCTTGGTGACAAAGGCCCAGCCCTGGTGCAGAAGATAGTTGAGCGCAAGTAAAGGCAAGACTCACTCATCCGGCGTGGTTTAGTCCCGGCATCGACAGGCGCACCACTGCCTTGACGATCTGGCTCCAGCCCGCCAAGCGATCTGCCGGTAAGAGATGAAAACGCCACTTTGAGGATGTGCGCGGTGGAAGCCCTCGGCCGCATTGGCGCAGGCTCCTCGGAATCTATGGCTGCGTTGACGGCGGCCCTCTCTGATACCAGCAGTGATGTCAGAGTTACTGTCATGAAAGCCTTGGAGCACATACAGAAGGGTCAAAAATGATCTCCAAAACTACTCCGGCTTCCGGCAGTTGAAGCACTTAATTCCGCCTTTGCGGATCAAGTCATCTGTCGATGTGGCTGAGTCACTTTCAGCCTTGTGATAAGCGCACCGCTCGCTGCAGATTCACGGACATGGCGCGTGCAAAAAGGCCGATCCCAGTTCAGTATTGGTCATGCATAGGATCTTAATCCTCACACTCATTGCTTGCCTGGTGCCGTTTCTGGCCAGCGCCGACACGCTGAGTGTTTACGCGAGCCTGACCGGCAAGACGGTCTTGATGCCATCGGCACTGCCCGCAGTGCCTGACTCGGTCGTATCCGACCTGCCGAGTGATCCGACCGAGGCCATCGCAAAGATCGAGAATGCGCTGGCCGAAAAGGGCATTACTGTCGTGCAGGATGGTCCCCATTTTGTTCGCGTCGTCCGCAATGAGGGGCGGGATGCACTCACCAACGCACCTCTGCGCGGCGCTGAACTGGCAGCGTCCAGGGGGTCGGAAACCATGCCCGCCGGAATGATCGACTTCGTCAACGCGGACTTGAACCAGGTGTTATCCATCTACGCCATGATGAGCCAGCGGACGATCCTGCGATCGACAATCCTTCCCGCATCCACAATCCGACTGAAAACCCAGGGCGCCCTTTCCAAAGAGGAAGTCCTGTATGCGTTCGCAACCGCTCTTGCGCTGAACGGCATCTGCCTGGTGGACGATGGCACGAGTTTTGTGCAGATAGTGCCCGTGTCGCGGCGAGACCAGGTAAAGACGCGAGCCCCCAAGCCTGAGCCCGGGGCGAAGCTGTTTGATCCGAAGAAGGTGCCGTCGGTGGGCGTGCTCCCGTCGGGCAGGCCACTAACCGAGATGGAGCGCCTTGAGCAGGAGTTCGACCGGCTCCGAAAGAGCTTCTACGACTTCATGCACTTGCCGGACCCGAGCAGGCGTCCCGCCTCGCGCCTGCTGGGGCTCTACGCCGACCTGGCGGGCAAGACGCCCGTAGCGTCGCAAAACCTCGACGGAACCGGCATCTGGTTCCACGTTGAGACACCCTTGACCAAGAGCGAATTGCTCTACGCCATTGAGACCACTTTCCTCCTGAATAACCTCGCCATCATCCCCGTGGATGAACACAAGATCCGCGTGGGCCATATAAGTGAACTGCGCAAAGGCGACTGATAAGAATTTGCTTTTTGTGCGACTGCTCGTACTGGGCGCTGCGCGGGTGAGACAGCCCGCACTCGACCCTTTGCCGGTCAGCCGGGTTTCATTTTCCAGCCCCGGTTAGCCCTGCGGGCAGGTCGGCGCGATTGACGATCCACGGACCGGCCAGCAGCTCCTTGACGTTGTTGTTCCGGGCGAGGCTCCATTTGGCGTCCCAGCTCATAAAGAACACCGCCTTGGGGAAGTCCTTTTTCACGCCTTCAAGGAACTGCCGATAATCGTAATCCCCTGGCGGATTGCTCGCCCCGTGCGGCCCATATTCCGTGAAGCCAAACGGCTTTTGAATTTGCGCAACCTCCGCGTAGCCTTTGATGTGGTTGAGGTCCACGAAGTCGGTGTAGGCATCCAGGCCGACTACGTCAACGTAATGGTCCCCCGCGTAATAGGCGGCGGTTTTGTTCCCGTGATTGGGGCCGTACACCCATAGCAGGTTGTCCAGGCCCTTGGTTTTGGTGAAGTAATCGAACATCTGCCGCCAGACTTTGATGAACGTGTCCGGGTCTTTTGCGCCCCACCAGAACCAGCCCCCGTTCATCTCGTGAAAAGGACGCCACAGCACGACGACACCGGCATCTTTAAGTTCCTGCAAACCGGCAGCAATGATGTCCAGTTCCTGCATCCAGCGGGTGTGTGTCTCCCCGTCCGGTGCGAGCAGGTCGTTCAGGTCAACTCCCTGGTCCCGCAGCCCGCCGCCTTTGGGATTGGCTGGATTATAAAGGTGGGCGCTGATAGTGACCAAGCCCCCGTCATTCCAATACTGGATGGCGGCTTGGTTTGGCGCTTTGTAAGTAAGGCTGCCGTTCGAGAAATCGGCATAGTCGGCTCCCATGAGCGCGGGCCACTGGCCGGTCTGCTCATGAATCTCGTCCATCAACCGCAGGTTTGTCCCGCGGCCCGTGCCAGCGAATTGGCCGGACACTAAGTGCTTATCCTGTCGAGTTCTGAGGCTATGCAAATAGTTGAGAATCGCCTTAGCTTTGGCGTTGGCATTCGGGTTGGCAGGTTCGAGCGCATTCGCTGCAACACACCCGAAGACGAAGTGCAACGCGAGCAGGCCGCAGAGAATCGTTTTCATACGGGTTTGGATCATAGGCGAGAGCCGATGCTCACGGCACCAGAAATACCAGACCACAAAAGAACAGGACTCCCGCGTAGTAAGGATGCACTTTGTGAACCAATTGCGGCTGGAACGACTGTTGCAGCCCGATGAAGAAACTCTCGGAGACGGGCTTGACCTCAGGCGCCGAAGGCAATGGCACTACCCAGGGCCGGGTTTCACCCCGGCTGAGCCTGAAATCTGGTGTGTCTGCGCTTTTGGACTGACTCGGGCGATGATGCGTTTTGAGTCTAGTCTGGTTCAGGGCTAATGCTCAGCGAAAGCTCGCGCCAAGTCACGCCTGGAGCGCGGACATTCCTGTCCGCTTCCCATGCCGGCGCGCGAACTTTTTCGGGCTGGACAAAGGGGGCTAAACTTTTCACTTTCGGGTCGTGTATTTCGTGGTTTAGAAAGCAACAAACAACTGCCAGACCCAAAGAACAACAATTATGCGAAACAACGACCATTGGCTGAAGCTTCTTTCGATTTTGGGCGTCGCCGCGCTCGTCGGCTGCGCCGGGCCTTCCCACAAATCCGGCGTGCAAGTTGGCACACGGCCTTTCGGACAGATCGCCGACGGCACGGTGGTGGATTGTTACACGCTGTGCAACCGGAACGGCGCCGAGGCTCGGATTATTACTTACGGCGGTTTGGTCATCTCACTGAAAGTTCCAGATCGCAACGGTCAAATGGGGGACGTGGTGCTCGGCTACGACAAGCTCGAGGGCTATCTCAAGGACACGCCTTACTTTGGCGCGCTCATCGGGCGTTACGGTAACCGGATTGCCAAAGGCAAATTTACGCTCGACGGCCAGCAATACACGCTGGTAACCAACAACTTTCCGAACGCATTGCACGGTGGTCTCAAGGGATTCGACAAGGTTGTCTGGAAGGCTAAAATTCTTGTTTCGCGGGCCGGCCCGGCACTGGAGCTCCAATACACGAGCAAGGATGGCGAAGAAGGCTATCCGGGCAATCTTTCGGTCACCGCAGTCTATACGCTCACTGATGACAACGCGTTGCGACTGGATTACACCGCCACGACCGACAAGGCCACGGTCCTAAACCTGACGCAGCACTCCTATTTCAATCTTGCCGGCAAGGGCGATATCCTGAATCACCAAGTCATGATTCCGGCGGACAAGTTCACGCCCGTGGACAGCACCTTGATTCCCATCGGCGATTTGCGGCCCGTGGAAGGCACGCCGTTCGATTTCCGCAAGCCGACGGCCATTGGCGCGCGCATCAACCAGCAGGACGAGCAGCTCAAATTCGGCGGCGGCTACGACCACAACTGGGTCATCAACAAAGAGATGGGTTACCTTGGGGTAATGGCTCGGGTCTATGAGCCGGCCACCGGCCGGGTGCTCGAGGTCTTGTCCACCGAGCCGGGTCTGCAATTCTACACCGGGAATTTCCTCGACGGGAAAATCACGGGCAAGGGCGGGTGGGTTTATCAATTCCGCAATGGGTTTTGCATGGAGCCCCAGCATTACCCCGATTCACCCAATCAGCCCAACTTCCCATCTGTGGTGCTGAAGCCCGGCGAGGTTTACAAGAACACCATTATCTACCGCTTTACGGTGCAGCTCTGATCCGTGTTCGGCGGTATCCATCTGCGGTTGAACTGCTCGTTTTAGAATGAATGCTATAATTCTTGCTGTTGCCGAGCCGGCTACGGCTACCTTGACGTCGCTCGATTGGCTGGCAATCGCGCTCTACTTCGGTGTTCTGTTTTGTGTGGCCTGGTGGGTGGTGAGCCGGGCGAAGGACACCGCGGCTGATTACTTCCTGGCCGGGCGCAATCTCGGCTGGTGGATCATCGGCGCTTCGATCTTCGCCTCGAACATCGGGTCGGAGCACATCGTCGGCCTGGCGGGCTCGGGTGCCAAGGACGGCGTGGCAATGGCGCATTATGAACTGCATGCCTGGTGCCTGCTCGTGCTGGGCTGGGTCTTCGTGCCGTTCTATGCCCGATCGCTGGTCTTCACCATGCCGGAATTTCTGGAACGTCGTTTTTCCATCGGCTCACGCTACGTCTTGTCCATCGTGTCGCTCATCACGTTCATTGTGTCGAAGATCGCGGTGGGGATTTTCGCCGGAGGCGTCGTGTTCTCGACGCTTTTGCCGGAAATGCAATTCCACGTGGGCGGAGTTGAGGTCAACAGTTTCTGGATTGGCTCGGTGGCTGTGATCGGGTTGACGGGGCTCTACACGGCGCTGGGCGGCATGCGCGCCGTCGCTTACAACGACGCCGTCCAGGTCATCGTGCTGATCGGCGGCTCCGCTCTATTGACCTTTTACGGTCTGCACAAGTTGGGGGGCTGGACGGAGCTGCGCCAGATCTGCGGTTCGGACATGTTCAACCTGTGGAAACCTCTGACGCCGCCTGGCGTCGAGTCCACGTGGGCGCCCGTGATGGAGAAGAACGCCGCCGGCCAGCTTGTCAAGCAGGCCTGGTATTTCAACCAGCGATACCCCTGGCTTGGGATGGCCATTTGCGCGCCCGTGATCGGGCTGTGGTATTGGTGCACCGATCAATACATCGTGCAGCGCGCCCTGGGGGCGCCCAACGAAGCCACGGCCCGGCGCGGAACCATCTTCGCTGCGTTCCTCAAGCTTTTTCCCGTCTATCTCTTCCTTATTCCGGGCCTGATTTGTTTCGCGCTGGTTAGCAGCGGCAAAGTGCCGGAGCTGGCGAAGAACTTCGACGCCCAAAACGCCTTCCCCCTCATGGTAAAGCACTTGCTGCCACCGGGCCTGCGAGGCATTGTGGTGGCTGGGTTGCTCTCCGCGCTGATGGGGTCTCTCGCCGGGGTGTTCAATGCCTGCTCGACGCTGTTCACGGTTGACCTTTACGAGAAGTGGAAGCCCAAGGCCACCCAGCATCAACTCGTTCGCACCGGCCGGATTGCCACGATCGTCATGGTGCTGATCGCGATGTTATGGATCCCTGTCATCCAGGGCGCGCATGGCCTCTACGATTACCTGCAGCAGGTCCAGGGCTACCTGGCGCCGCCCATTTTTGTCGTCTTCTTCTTCGGTGTGTTTTGGAAGCGGCTCAATGCCCAGGGTTGTTTCTATGCGATGGTTGCGGGGTTCATTCTCGGGGTCTTCCGGATGCTGGTGGATACGCCGGTGACCATGAAGCTCAAAGGCTTCGAGCACGGCTACACCGAGGGGACGTTCCTCTGGATCATTAACAACATCAACTTCCAATACTTCAGCATCATCATCACGCTCTTTTCGGCCGTAGTGATGATCGTCGTCAGCTACCTGAGCCCGGCGCCGCCACAGGAACAAATCAAGGGTCTCACCTTCGCCACCGCAACCGCCGAAGACCGCGCCCAGACGCGCGCCAGTTGGGGCCGTCGGGAAGTGCTCGCCTCTGCCGCCATCCTGCTGTGCATCCTCGGCGCTTACATTTACTTTCGCGGATGAGGCGGGGTGCCGCAATGAATGCAGGCTCCGCCATCATTGCTCTGGCGCTCATGATTCCGATGTCACTCGCACTTGCACAACCCCGGCCCTCCCGAGCCGCCGGGGTACCCGAAGGCGTCACGGTTCATCGCGACCTGACCTATGTAACGAACGGGCACGCTCGTCAGAAGCTGGATTTGTATCTGCCAAAAGAGGGAAAGCTCCTGCCGTTGATTATCAATATCCACGGCGGGGCCTTTCGCGGGGGTAGCAAAGAGATCGGTGTGCCGGTGGATTACCTGGCCCTTGGCTACGGGCTCGCGTCGATCAATTACCGGTTGAGCCAGCACGCCATCTTTCCCGCGCAGATCGAGGATTGCAAGGCAGCCGTCCGCTGGCTGCGCGCGAATGCGGCCAAATACAATCTGGACCCGGACCGTTTTGCCGCCTCGGGCAGCTCAGCCGGCGGGCACCTGGCGGCCATGCTGGGCACAACCGGCGATGTGAAGGAATTCGAGGTCGGCGAGAACCTCGGGGTATCAAGCCGCGTCCAGGCGGTGGTCGATTACTTCGGCCCGACGGACTTTCTGCAAATGGACGACCATCGCCTGCCCAGGGGCCAATTGCACGCCCCGGCGGATTCGCCCGAGTCGCTGCTGGTCGGCGGCCCAATCCAGGAGAACCAAGAGAAAACGGCCAAAGCCAATCCGATCAACTACGTGACGAAAAACGCCCCGCCCTTCCTCATCTGCCACGGCGACCGCGACCCGCTGGTGCCGCATCATCAGAGCGAGTTGCTCGAAGCGGCCCTGAAGAAAGCGGGGGTTACGGTGACGTTCTACCTGGCCCCAGGCGCGGGGCACGGCCAGTTCCACGATCCAAGAGTGCCGGAGCTAACCCGGGAGTTCCTGGCGAAATATCTGAAACCGGCGAGGCCGGAATAAACTTATGCGGCGGGGTAGCAGCCGAGGATGTTAGAACGATAAATCGGTTGCGGTATTCAGGCGGGGTTAGCCACATCTATTTGGCTTAGAGGGCTTTTGTGTATATGCGACGCCAGACCGCCCCGGCGCCACCACGGGTTCGATTCGGGTCGATAATGATGATGCCGTCCTTGTCGAAGCGCGCGGTGACTGGCGCCCCTTTGCCCGCCTGCAAATACTTGTAATTCAGATCCCGCACCACGCGCGCGGCGTGGACGATGGCCACCGTGATCCGCGCTTCCTCGGCGGTCGGATAAATCCCAGCCACACTCTCCCGGCTCGCGCCGAAGAACTTCATCCGGCAAATCGCCGCCAGTCCTGCCGTGAGGCTATCGACGCCGTAGCCGACATAAGCCGTGGAACCGTCCGGGCGCTTCACGTCGCGGGTGAAATGATTGTTCGCCGTCCGGCTGCCGCCGCCTCGGCTCCACCACCGCAAGCCGCGGTATTGCTGATCGCTCTCGACCTTGCCGTCCGTCCCGACGATTTCGTGGCCCTGGTTCACCGGCCCTTCAAAGTCGGGCGGCGTGATCCAGTTGTTGTGAAAGTTGATGCTCATCCCGTTGGCAAAATCGACCCGCACCTGGACGGCGTCGTAGGCGTTGATGCCGTCGCGCGCAAGCCGTTTCTTCTGGCCCACCGCCGTGAGCGAGACCGGCTTGCTCCGATAGTAGTGATAAATCAAATCCACCCAATGCGTGCCCACATAGCTGAACGGGTCGCTCTGTTCGACCCATTTGAACGTGCGGGTCGAGACATGCAGCGGTTCCTCGAGATACGCCGCACCGTAGAGCGGTTCGCCGATGCGCTGTTTGATCTCCTCGCGAATACGCACGTGGTCAGGGTCGTAACGTTTGTGCATGTCCACCGCGACAATGCGGTTTCTGGCCTTGGCCAACTCGATGATCTGGTCCGCCTCGGCGATGTCCAGGCACATCGGCTTTTCGGTGATGACGTGAACGCCGGTCTTGAGCGCCGCCAGAATAACCTCCGCGTGCAGCGGGTCCGGCGTGGCCACCGCCAGGACATCGAGGTCGGGAAAAGTGCGCAGGACTTCGAGCCACGGTTTCTCCCCGGCAAACGCTTTCGGCGCTTGGCCCGTCCAGCGTTTGAAGCTATCCCGGGCGCGCCGGGCGGACTTCTCCGTGCGCGCGGCCACCGCCACCAGTTGGAACTTGATCGGCGCCAAATCCCGGGCCCAACCGTCCAGTCCGACGCGTCCAATCTGCGGGCTGATGCCGGCTCGCTGCAAATCGGCATAGGCCCGAGCATGCACATCCCCGCCGAACATGCCGACGCCGACGAGAGCAATTTGTATCGAATGTTCCATTGAACTGTGACAACGCGTGCTGTGACGCCCCTGGCAGGTTGGTGCTGCTATAAATGTCCGTGCCTCCGCTCCACTCGACCAGTATCAGTTCAGTTCATGCCGATAAGAGGCGGTCCAGCTCGACCGTGAAGTCTGGAACCGTCGCGCTGGTCAGCGAGCCGCCCGGCCCGTGAACGGCGTGCTCGGCAAACTGCCCGCCCTGCGGTTGGCAATGGACTTCGATCTGTTTCTCGGGTCCCAGCACCAGCCAGCATTCCTGCACGCCGGCGAGGGCGTAGGCGCGGAGTTTGGAGCGGTCGTACTCGTGGCTGCTGACACATACCTCGATGACCAGTTGAGCGGTGTGAGGGTGGGCGTGGCCGAAATCATCTTCCATGCCAAGGACCACCGCCAAGTCAGGCTCAGGCTCGGAATCGGTGCAGGTCAAAGGTTGTTCAGGTCGGACATGACACCCAGGGGGAAGGACCAGGGACAGCAGCCGCAGCAATCGCAGCAGCAGCAGGGTGTGAAAGGGAGACTTGGGCATTTTGTGATAGACGAAGCCGTAGAGCAACTCGGTCTGCTTGGGAATCAGCCCGACCTCGCCCAACGCGTGGTAAGCTGCCACCGACAGTGGCCAAACTTCCGCGCCGCGCACCGGCATTGGGTGAATCTCTGTCGCTTTCATTCGAGCTTATTCTTACGCGAGTTCTTGGCCGCCAACAAGGATCAATGCTCCAGCTTCAAATCAGTAGCAAACTCGTCGGCGTGGTAGGAGCTCCGGACTATCGGCCCGCTGGCAACATGCAGGAAACCCATCTCTCGCGCTCGCGCGCCATACCCCTGAAATCTCTCCGGTGTGACAAACTCCGCCACCGGCAAATGCTTGAGAGTCGGCTGGAGATACTGGCCGATGGTAAGAAGGTCGCAACCGGCCTGGCGCAAATCGGCTAGCGCGATAAACAGCTCTTCCTCAGTTTCGCCCAGGCCCAGCATGAGGCCGGACTTGGTGCAAATACTCTGGCCACGTTGCGCCTTTGCGCGGGCCAACACGCTCAGCGAACGATCGTAGGTCGCGCGCGAACGCACCGCCGGCGTGAGCCGCCGCACGGTCTCGAGGTTGTGGTTGAAGATGTGCGGGCGGGCGGCGAGCACCGCGTCGATCGATGCCGCGCGCGCATTGAAGTCGGACGTCAGCACCTCGATGACCGTTTGGGGACTCAGCGCGCGCACCGCTTCAATGGTCCGCCGAAAGTGGTCCGCTCCGCCGTCCGGCAGGTCATCCCGCGCGACTGCGGTGATCACCACGTGCTTGAGACGCATGCGCTGGGCCGCTTCCGCGACCCGGGCTGGTTCGTCCGCCTCCAGCGCGAAGGGTTTGGCCGTGGTCACGGCGCAAAAACCGCATGCCCGGGTGCAACGGTCGCCCGCAATCATGAACGTGGCGGTCCCGTTGCTCCAGCATTCCCAGTGGTTCGGGCATCGGGCGCTCTGGCAGACCGTGCGCAACTTCAACTCGTCCAGCAGCGCGCGGGTGTGTCCGAAGCCGTCCACCGTCGGCAGCCGCATGCGCAACCACTCCGGCAGCCGCGGGCGCGGGCTGGTTTCAGCGGGATTCAGTGCGGGCATGTTTCTTTTCCAGCTTGCTCCAAAAATCCGCCAGTTGATCAGGACCGAAATCGGCCAGAATGTCGCCGTCCACGTCCAGCACCGGAGCGAGGTCCTGTCCGGAAAGGCGGATCATCTCGTCAAAGGCGGTCTCGTCGGCGATGACATCGACTCGTTCATAATGCACTCCGCGCTCGTCGAACCAACGCATCGCCTTGTGGCACCATCCGCAATATGGCTTGATGAACAGTCGAATCCGTTTTGGTTTCATTAGGATACACTGGTCGAGGTTGGGCGATTTATCAAATGACGTTTGAAAAATGCTGCCCGCCCCGAATTTCAGTTTCCAGGGAAACTTCACCGGCCACGCATCCGTGTTGTCGCCTGTCAAACCACTGTGGGGCTTGAAGCCTGGGATTTGCAGCTTTCCCGTCCAATCACACGGCGGTGATCTGCGCGGTATAATCCGCTGGTGCCAGCAGCCCATTCAGTTCGGCGGGGTTGGAAAGCTTGATTTTGAAAAACCAGCCGCCGGAGTAGGGATCGAGGTTCACCAAGGCCGGGTTATCGACCGCGGTCCGGTTGACTTCGGCGATCTCGCCGCTGACGGGCGAATAAATATCGCTGGCTGTCTTCACCGACTCGACGACGGCGCAAGCGTCGCCGGCTTTGATCTTTCGGCCGACTTCCGGCAACTCAACAAATACGACATCCGTCAACTCGTGCTGCGCATGGTCGGTGATGCCCACCGTCGCCACGTCACCGTCCACGCGCACCCACTCGTGCGACTTCGCATACTTCAAATCCGAAGGAACATTTGGCATAGGGCAATTGAGTCAGGGAGTTGTCCGGCGGTCAATGAGGTTTTCGGTAGAATGGCTTGGGAACGATGGCGGCGGGGGCGCGTCTGCCGCGAATCTCAATCTCGATTGGCGTCTGTGCCCGGGCAACATCCGCCGGCACATAGCCCAGGCCGATGCCGATGCCCAGCGTCGGGCTCTGCGTTCCACTCACAACCTCGCCTGCCTTTGCGGCATTTGGGCCCGTGCTCCAAATCGCGTAGTGGGGACGAGGCGGGGCCGATTTGTCTGTCATCTGGAACGCGACAAGCTTCTTTTTCGGGCCCTTTGCCTTCTGCTCGGCGAGAACGGAGCGGCCGACAAATTCGCCTTTGTCCAGCGCGACAAAAAAGCCGAGCCCCGCCTCGATGGGCGTGGTGTTCTCGTCCAGTTCGTGGCCGTAAAGCGGATAGCAGACCTCCGTGCGCAACGTATCGCGCGCGCCCAGCCCAGCCGGTTTCAACCCGTGCGCCTTGCCAGCGGCCAACAGTTGGTCCCAAACCGCCTCGATGGTTTGTCCCGGGGCGACCACCTCGAATCCGTCCTCCCCAGTATAGCCGGTGCGCGAAATCCAGAGCGTGCCGATGGCGAAACCAAAGCTGGCGATTTGATTCTTCTTCAAATCGCCGACCTGCCCCACGGATGTGCCGCCGCTGGACGCGCCGGGAAAGCCTTGGTTGATGAACTCCGCTACGCGCGGCCCCTGCACCGCCACCGCGCCGGTCACATCGGAGGCGTTCTCAAGTTTCACCTCGCTTTTCCTGGCAAAGGCCGCCAAGCGCTTCTCCAGCCATTCGACGTCCGCCTCGATGCGTGACGCATTGATGATCAGCAGATACGAGTTTGCCGCCAGCCGGTAGGCGTAAAGGTCGTCGATGACTCCCCCGCCTTCATTGCACATCAGTGTGTATTGACCCTGGCCGATCGCCAACTTGCGGATGTTATTTGTGAGTGTCTGATTGAGAAACGTCTCCGCCTCGGTTCCGCTAACGAACACTTCGCCCATGTGCGAAATATCGAAGAGACCGGCGGCCCGGCGGACCGCGTGATGTTCATCCATGATGCTCGTGTATTGCACCGGCATCTCCCAACCGCCGAATTCGATGAGTTTCCCGCCCAGCTTCTGGTGCGCGGCAAAAAGTGGAGTGCGTTTCATATTAAACTTCGGCGATGCGTTTCTTGTATTCCCCCAGCGCCTCGAGCAGCATTCATCCAGAGGCCAGCGGCGGCAAACACGAAATTACGCTTGTACATGCAGCGGCCAGTCTAGCGGCTTCCTTGTGCTCTAAGCAAAACCAAACCGCAAAAAGTCAAACCGCCCAGAATGACAACCGTCATCGGCCCTTCGATGGTTGCATTGCTCTGCTTTCTGGACTTTAGCGAGCGCGGAATCCTATTGGCTCGGCGCGCCGGCTGACCCCGCTCCACTCAACTCAGTTCTTGTGGTTCAATAGCACCGAGTTCACGCCCATCACCACCTTCATTTCCTCTTCATCGAGCTGATCCATGAGCCGCTTCGCCCGCAGATCGAAGGAACGTCGCGGCTGCTCGTCCGGCCTCGCGCGTTGTCCGCCGTTGTGAAAGCACCAGCCGCCCGCCCCGCCGCGCAATGCCCCGCGCAAATCCGTCAGGAAGTCCGTGGCCACCGGTTCCCACGAGGTATAGCCCCGCCGGAAAGGTTCCTGGTAATGCACCGGCACGCTGCGACCGACCTCTTGCATGAGGCGCACGGTGCGGCGGGTTTCGGCTTCGGTTTCGCCGGGGGACTTTCGATGCCGCGGCCGGTGCGGGCACAGGAAATCAACGCCGGCCTCCTCCAACGCCCCGCGCACGTCCGTGAGACTCAGGTCATGCCCACCGAATGAGGCCGTGACCAATAGTTGCGGGTCCAGAACCCGGACCTTCGCGCGGAGTTCCTTCAATTCCCCGAGACTGACGTGGCGGGCATCGCCGACATCCCTTTCGTTGCCCAAGTCGAGGTACCAGTTCCTGAACGGCTTCAGGGCAGCAACCAGTGTGTCCACGGCAGCCAGATGCGCCTGGAATCCAGGCAACTCGTTTCCCCGGGTGAGGGTGACATCCACCACCATTCCCAGCCGGTCACACTCGGCGACGAGCCATTTCAACCGGGAGAGATACGGCTCACGCGGCAGCCCCGCGGCGGTCACGGCAGACACGCTGCTGTCGTAGCCGCCCCACGTGGCCCAAACGCGCAGCCAGTTAAATCCGCGGGCACGAAGCTCAATGAGGTCCTTTCGGATGAAATCTTCGGGCGCGCCCAAGGCACCGTAATAACTGAAACCAAGGAGGAATGCGGGACGATTGTTCAGCGTAAAATGAGCACCCTCGGCCCCCAGAATAGTGTTGTCCCTCTGAGCGGGGTTTGCGCCAAAAACGCCGGGCGCTGCCGCCACGAAACTCAGAATGAGTGGGATGCATGACAATTGAGACATCCATCTTTGCCCCGGGTTGTGCCTCGTTATCATAGTCTTTGCTTCAGTCGTTCTGACTGCGTGTCTTGCTTCCTATTTCTCCGGCTGTTTGACGATCAGCACGCTGCAATGCGTGTGGTCGCTCACGCGGAGCATCGGTTTTTCGCGCAGCCGCAACATCAAGTAATACACCGTTGGCGTGGCGACGAGCGACAAGAGCACAGAAATGCACAACGCGCCAATCACCGCGATAGCCAGCGGGCGCAGCATGTCCGCCCCGCTGCCGATGCCATAGGCCAGCGGCAACATGCCGAAGGCCGCCGCCATCGAGGTCATCAGCACCGGGCGCAAACGCCGATGGCCGGAGCGCACCAGCGCGTCTTCCAGACTCGCTCCTTCCGCGCGCAGGTGCTCCACGAAATCGAGCATGAGGATGCCGTTCTTCGCCACAATGCCGACGCCGATGATCGCGCCGAGAAACGAGACGACGTTCAGCGACGTGCCGGTGATCCACAAGGCCAGCACCGTGCCGAACAACGCCAGCACGGCGCCGAAGACAATGGCCACCGGTTCGAAGAACGACCCAAACTCGACCAGCAGCACGGTGAAGACGAGGAAAATCGCCATCGCCAGCACCAGCATAAGGTTTCGAAAGGATTCTCGTTGCTGCTGGTAGAGGCCGCCGAACTCGATCGTGCCGGGCGGGATAGTCTTGTCCTGGCTTAGCTTCTCCTGGATTTCCGCCATCGCGCTGCCGAGATCGCGGCCTTCAAGACGCGCGCTCACGGCCACGTTCTGTCGCAAATCTTCGCGGCGTAATTCGAGTTGCCCAGGCTGCTCGACAATGTCGGCAACTTGCGAAAGCTTCACCACGGTGCCGTCCGGCGCACGGAGAGGCATCTCATGCAGGGTGGCGATGCGGCCGATGCTGGAGTGGTCCACCAGCACGCGGATGTTCACGACGCGATCTCCTTCCAGCACCGTCGAAGCCTGCTGGCCGAGCATGGCGGTATTCACCGCCGCCGCCACGTCCGCGGCGTTCAGACCGAACCGTTGTGCATCAGCATAGCGCACGCGCAACCCGATCGTGGGGCCGGCGTAGATCAACCCATCTTTGGTGTCCACCACGCCCTTAATCTTCTTCAATTGCTCCTCCACTTCGGGCGCTTTCTTTTTCAGGAATTCGATGTCGGTGGAGAACAGCTTCACTTCGATTGGGTTCGGTGACCATGTGAGGTCGCCGATGAGGTCGCCGAGGACGCCGGGGAACTCCCACTCGATGCCGGGCAGAGTGGCGTTGAACCTGGCGCGCAATTCGCTGATGACTTCCTCAGTCTTGCGCTTGCGGTCGGGCTTGAGCTTGACGAGGAAATCGCCGGTGTTCGGCTCGGCAATGGATAGCGCGAGGCGGGCGCCGGTGCGGCGGGAGAAGCTCTCCACGTCGGACATGGCAATGAGGACTTGTTCGGCGAGCAAGAGCTGGCGATGGGTTTCCGCGAGGCTGGTGCCCGGCGGGGCAATGTAATCAATGACGAAGGCGCCCTCGTCCATCGCCGGCAGGAATTCACTTTCCAGCCGTTGATAAATCCCAACGCCGAGCAGCAGCACCAGGCCGCACGCGCCGAGTGTCAGCCAGCGATGGTCGAGGGCCGCACGCACAGCCACCTCGTAGAGGCGAATAACTCGCTGGAGCAGGAAGCCGCCTTCATCGCTCTTGGGCGCGTGGCCATGTTCCAGCTTCTCGCGGTCCCGGATGAACCACGCGGCGAGCGAGGGCGTCAGACTGATGGCCAGCACGAGCGAGGTCAGCAGCGCCACCACCATCGTCAACGCCAACGCGCGAAAGAACACGCCGGTTATGCCTTCGAGAAACGCCAGCGGAATGAACACCACGACGGGGGTCAGGGTTGAGCCCACCAGCGGACGGAAGATCTCCCCGATGGCCTCCTGAATACCTTCGAGTCGAGGGCGGCCAGCGGCGATCTTTGCGTAAATCGCCTCCACCACCACAATGGCATCATCAATGACCAGTCCCATGGCCGCAGCAATCCCGCCCAGCGTCATCAGGTTGAAGCTCATCCCCACCATCCACATCGCCACCAGCGTGATGAGCACGGTCACGGGAATCACCAGGATGGCGGTGACCGTGATGCCCCAATTCTTCAGGAATGAGTATATGATGAGCACCGACAGGATGAGGCCAAAGCCAATGGAATCCCATACACTCCGAACTGACGCCCGGACAAACAGCGATTGGTCGTAGTAATAGGCGGTCTTCATGTCCGGCGGAAGGTCCCTTTTCAAGTCGCTGAGCACTTGCTCGAGGCCCTTGGCGATGTCAAGGGTGCTGCCGTCAGCCTGGCTGCGGATGTTGAGCAGCACGGCGTTCAGCCCCTCGGCGGTGACCACGTTGAACACCGGCTCCGGGCCGCGCTCGACGCGGGCGAAATCCCTGATGCGAACCGGATGCGAGTTCACGACGGTCACGGTTAGGTTCTCGATGTCCTGGATGCTGTGAACCCGGCCATCCACCACCGCCAGGTAGAGTGTGTGGTTCTCTTCATGCATGCCGGTCGGAGTGATAAGATTGTTCTTCGCCAAGGCGTCGGTGACTTGCGCCAGGCTGAGGTTCGCCGCTTGCAATCGCACCGGATCAACCACCACGTGATATTCCGGCGCGCGCCCTCCCACGAGATCAACCCGCGCGACGCCGGGAATGCGGAGAAACCGCGGTTTGAGTTCGTAGCGCGCCGTCTCCCACAGCTCCATAATGCTGCGCTGCGGGCTGATGAGACTCACGCCGATAATCGGGAAAGCTGAAAACGTCAGCCGCCAAACCGTCGTGCTGGCGGTCGTCGGCAGTGCCGAGCGGATTTGCGAAAGCCGGCTGTTCACGAACAGCTCCGATTGAATCATGTTCACCTGCCAGTTGAAGAAGACGCTGATTTCCGCCGAGCCGCGGCCGGTCGTAGAGCGCACCGTGACGGCGCCGGGAATATCCTTCATCGCCTCTTCGATGGGCCGCGTAATGGTCGCCATCATCTCATCGGCCGGCATTACCCCGTTGTCCACCAGAATGACGACCCGCGGGAAATTGGTCTGGGGGAAAACGGAGGACGGGATCTTGAACGCCGCGTACATGCCCGCAAGGCATAACGCCAGACTGATGAAGCCAATGGCGGAAGAATGGCGGATGGCATATCGGCCCACGACCGGGGTTCGTGTCATAACAGAAACAGGAAGACAGTGCCATTATAGACAGAAAGATTAGAGACAGAAAAATGGGAAAGAGATGTCTTTCTTTTCAAGGGCTTCGCTCTGTGGGCCGCAAACGATTTCGTTTCCATATTTCTGTCTATAATATTTCTGTCTTCAATTCTTCTGTCTCTGATATTGCGTCTGGTGTCCTATGCGATGGTGGTGAACGTCACCATCTTGAGACTAATGTTAGCCCACAGCATGGCTTCCAGGTCAGCGTGGCGCAGGAGGCGGCGGGCATGGCTTTCAAAATTCGGATCGGCCTCGTGCAAGGCTGTCAAAACAAACGCCACACGGGGAGCGGCCAGTAGCATCCTTTGATGGCCGAGCGGGTACTCCGCCGTCCGCACATCAACGTCGGCAAACACGCACGCCTCACCTCCGAAGAAATGAGTGATGGCTTCTTCATAAAACTGCAAATCCAGGCCCGTGCCCCAGTCCCGCAGGAGCGCGGTCAGCACTTCCCGAAAGCGGCTGGCGCCGGTCGTGCGGTCGTTCCAGCGCGCCTCGTTTATGGCGAATTGGATGCGGTCAACGCGCGTGAGAGTCGTGTTGACGAATTCATGTTCGACGCCTTCCTTTCTCAGATTCACCAACTTGCCGTGCGGGAGTTCGGCGAGCAGCAAGTAATGAAGAAGCTGCGCAGGGTGCCGCGGGGCGAATGTCTCCACCGCTTTAAACTCGAAGGG
>JBAXTC010000400.1:0-7238 GCA_037130375.1 Verrucomicrobiota bacterium
CTTCTGGCTGGCGGGTGTGATGTCGGTGGGCCTGGCCAGGCTTGGGGATGTGCCGTTTCTGCGGGCGGCGTGGCTGGTGTTTGCCTATTGGGTGCTGCAGGAAACCCTCCTGGGAAGCCTTTTCTAGCACCATGCGGAGCGCGGCGACCAAGGCCGCTTCCGCAAGGTTCACGGTTGCTATTGCGACGCCGCTGTCAGGTCGTCGAAGACCCGTTGCATCGGTTTTTGCTCGCGGCCTTTGGACATGCCACAATGGTACCCGGCCAGATCGGCAGCGGTGTCGAACCAACACTGCTTCTCGGCAGTAGGGCCACAACCGGATAAGGTTTGCCGACCGGGTCGAAAGAGGGCAGGTTGTTGCAAGTCAGAAGATCGATCCCGGATGACCGGCTGGTTTGGCGTGGCACGGATATAGACAGAAAGAACGACTATGGCCCAGGCAATCATGGACCCGGAACAGGTGCGGCGCTTCGCCGAGGAACTCAAGCGGTTTAACACCGATCTGCAGGATAAAATCATCTCGTTGCAGGCGCGCTTTGCGGCGGTAGGCGACACTTGGCAGGACCAGGAACATAGCAAATTCGCCGAGGAATTCAAGCAGACCATGAAGGCGCTCAAGAAATTCGTCGAGGTCTCCAACCAGCACACGCCTTATCTCATGAGGAAGGCCCAGCGCATCGAAGAATACCTGAACCAACGATAACACCATGCCGGAACAAGCCCATGTCTCGTCGATTGATGCGCTGGAGTCCTTCCGCTCCAGCCTGATCGTCTATCTGAGCAAGGCGCGGCCGACGATCGAGGAGGTCAGCTCTGACGTGATGCGCACCCGGCTGTGGCTCGAAGACGAGCACCGCACCCATTGGGAAAATGAAGTCCGCCGCCGGACCCGCGCGTTGCAGGAGGCCCAGCAGGCCCTCTTCAGCGCCCGGCTCTCGACTTTCCGCAAGGAAACCTCCGCCGAACTCATGACCGTCCACCGAACCAAACGCGCGTTCGAGGAAGCGGATACCAAGTTGAAAGTGATCAGGAAGTGGAACCGGGATTTCGACAACCGCGCCGAGCCGCTGCTGAAGCAGATGGAAAAGCTGCAAACCGTCCTGGCGCACGACATGGTCAAGGCCATCGCTTTCCTGACACAGGCGATCGATACTCTTCACGCTTACGCCGGAATCGCCCCGCCTTCCGACGCCCCGGGATCGTCCCCGCCGGCTGGCGGCGGTTTGGCGGACGAAAGCGGCATGAACGGGCACGGATCAGGCGGGCAAACGAATCCCTCCGCTGAACACGGGTGAATCCATGAAAGCGAGCGGAAACAGGTTAACGGCGATCACCCGGGAGTTGTGGGCCCAGTGGCAGCAGACCAAGGATTATTGGAAAGACGCCAGGAGCAAGGAATTCGAGCGCAAGTATATGGAAGAACTTATGGGCAGTGTGGACCGAACCGTTTCAGTGATCGAGCAACTCGACAAACTTATCACGAAAGTCAGGAAGGACTGTGAGTAACAACCTGGGAGTCGGCAAGACACTCGAACTGCTCGACCGCCTGAAAGGGACGGTTCGAGACCTCGCGGCCAGAGCGGACAAACTAAATCTGGAGTTTCAAACCCAAACCGCCCGCGAACGCCGCCAGCGCGAGGCTGCCGTTGCCGAGCAGGCCACGCAGTTGTCCACATCCATCGAAGAGGCGGATGCCGCCTTTGCGACGGCCAAGGAAGCCGCCGCTGCGAAGTATGAAGAACGCAAGGTCTGGATCGGAAAAGCCTACCAGGCCAGCAAAGAGAAGGTTCTGCAGCAGATCGACGACCAGACGGGCGGCCGAAAATATGAACTCCAGAAACAGATGCTGCAATCGGAGCGGGACCGGGACGCGGCTTATGCAACTGCCGCCGCTACACTCCAGGATTTCAAGACCCACCTGGCCGCCGAACAGGACGCGCTCCTGTTGATCGAGAGGGCGGCCCACACCTCTTTCCATGGCTACAGAAAACTCCTCCGCCTGGTGACGGCCGCTCACGAAAAGGCCGACGCTGGTTCTTCGCAGAATGAGAACCAAATGCTGGCCGAACTTCGCGAACTGATCGACAAGACGCGGGATGACCTGGGCCGGTTCCGGAAGTTCCTGCTGCTTCGGGTTTTTAAGTATTGGGCAGCCTGGGCCCTGGCAGCCCTTTGCGAGATACCGCTGGTTCTTTGGCTCTTGGGAGTCAATTCAGACGCCTGGTGGAAGGCCGGCGAGTGCGTCCTGGCCACCCTGGTGGTGGTATTTGCTCTTCGGTGCCTGGCTCAACGCAAGGCCACGTCACTCGCCGCCGCGGTCGCCGGGGCGCTCGGGAAGGCTCGCCGGCTGCACGACGCCTGCTTTGAAACGGCCCAGACCCACTACCAACAGGAACTTGACCGAATCAAGCGCGAGTTTGAGAGCACCACCCGAACGGTCGATCTGGATTTGAAACAAACCGTCGCTCGCGCCGGGGAACTCCGGGTCGCATGGCGCATGGAAATGGACGGCAAGGCCTCCCGGATTCTCGAAAAGAACGACCTGCTTCATCGCGCGAAACTGGACCGCCTCGATCGCGCGCATGCGGGCGCCGCCGCACATTTGAAGCTCACCTCGGAAACGCGGCACCATGCGGAGGCTGATGTCAGCGGAAAGAAGGATGAACAGCTCGAGGCGGATTACCAAGCCCAGTGGCGCGCACTTGAAACGGAATGGAACAGCCGGATTCAGCCGATCTACCAGGCCGTGGATTCCGCGAACGATCTTGCGCAGCGCCTGTTTCCTCCGTGGCAGCCCCAATTCCTGGCGGCCTGGGCCCCCCCGCCACAATTCGCGGCCGCCGCGCAATTCGCCCGATTGGAAGTCGATGTCGAGAAGCTCAGCGAAATCAACGCTCGGGACGAGCGGTTGGCCCTGCCGGGACCATCGCGATTCGCGTTGCCGCTCTCCCTGGTGTATCCACAGCAAGGCTCGATTCTATTTGAAACAGCCAGCGCGAAACACGACGAGGCCATCGGCGCCCTTAACAACGTCATTCTCCGACTGCTGGCCACCGCCCCTCCCGGCAAACTCAACTTCACCATCATCGACCCTGTGGGCCTCGGGCAGAACTTTGCCGGTGTCATGCACCTGGCTGACTACGAGGAGCAGATCATCAACAGCCGAATCTGGACCCAGTCCGGGCAGATCGAGCAAAAGCTTGCCGATCTCAACGAGCACATGGAAAAAGTCATCCAGATGTATCTGCGGAATGAATACTCGACGATTGCGGAATACAATGACCAGGCTGGGGTGATCGCCGAAAAGTATCATTTCCTGGTCGTGGCCGATTTCCCGGCCAACTTCACCGAGACCGCCGCCAAGCGGCTCCTGAGCATTGCGGCCAGCGGAGCCAGGTGCGGGGTATATACGCTCATTCACTGGGACCAGCGACAACCTTTGCCGTCCGATTTCATTCCCGATGAATTGCGGAAAAGCAGCGTCTGCCTCACCGGCAAAGAGACCAGCTTCCTCATTGCGGCCAAACCCATCCCGGGCGCAGACGTGGTCCTGGACGTCCCGCCGCCGCCGGAGTTTGCTATCGAGTTCGTCAATAAGGTCGGCGTGAGCAGCCGGGATTCCAGCCGGGTGGAAGTCCCCTTTGCCCACGTCGCCCCGCCAGAGTCTGAGGTCTGGAGCGAGGATACAACCAAGGAGCTTCGCGTGCCGATCGGCCGCACGGGAGCAACCAAATTCCAATACCTGGCGATTGGCAAGGGAACCTGCCAGCACGGGCTGATCGCCGGCAAGACCGGTTCGGGAAAATCCACGCTGTTCCATGTTATCATCACTAATCTAGCTTTGTGGTGTAGCCCCGAGCACGTCGAGTTCTACCTGGTCGATTTCAAGAAAGGCGTCGAATTCAAGTGCTATGCCTCCAACCGACTCCCGCACGCCCGTGTCGTCGCAATCGAGAGCGACCGGGAATTCGGGCTGAGCGTGCTCCATCGGGTGGATGATGAACTCAAGCGCCGCGGCGACCTGTTCCGCAAGCTCGGGGTTCAAGATCTCGCGGGGTACAAAAGGCAAGGGGGCACCGATATCCTTCCTCGGTCGCTGTTGATCATTGACGAGTTCCAGGAATTCTTCGTGGAAGATGACAAGATCTCCCAGACCGCATCGCTCCTCCTGGACCGCATCGTCCGCCAAGGCCGCGCTTTCGGCATTCATGTCCTGCTTGGCTCACAAACGCTGGGCGGCGCCTATACGGTGGCCCGCACCACCCTCGGCCAAATGGTAATCCGCATCGCTCTCCAGTGCAACGAGGCCGATGCCTACCTGATCATGGACGACAACAACCCCGCCCCTCGCCTGCTCTCGCGGCCCGGCGAAGGCATCTACAACGACATGGCCGGCATGTTGGAAGGCAACAGCCCCTTCCAGGCCGTTTGGCTGCCGGACCAGGTAAGGGAAATCTATCTGCAAAAGGTGCGGGCCAGGGCCGATGAGCAGGAAGTCCGAAACTCGAAGTCCGAAGTCCGAACTTCCGGTTCTGACGGCGGGCCGCTCTATCCGGGGCCCATTGTCTTTGAAGGCAACGCGCCGACCGATGTGCGGGAAAACCCGCTGCTCCAACGTTTGCTCGGAGCGCCTTCCGTCAAGCGGACGGATGCAGGCCGCATCTGGCTTGGCGCGCCGAACTCCATCAAGGGACCGACCGAAGTCGTCTTCCACCGGCAGAGCGGCAACAATTTGCTCGTGGTCGGCCAGCGCGAGGAAGCCACCCTGGCCATCCTGTCGATTGGACTCGTGGCGCTGGCCGCCCAGTATCCGGTCGGGGGTGCGCGCTTTATTCTCTGTGACGTCACCCCGCCCGGCACCCCGCAACGCGAGTTCCTGGACCGTGTCATCCAGGCCATCCCTCACCCGATCACCCGGGCCAAACAGAGTGACCTGGCGGATGTGATGAAAGACCTGGCCGAGGAGATGAAGAAGCGGGCCGACGAGCCGGACCCCGATGCAGCCCCGCCCGCATTCCTGTTTGTTCACGATCTCCAGAAATACAGCAAACTGCGGTATGAAGAGGATTTCGGGTTCTCGGCAAGCGACGCCGAAGCTCCGCCCAATCCCGCTTTGCTGCTGAACAACCTCGTTTGTGAAGGAACGCGGCTCGGGTTCCACGTGATTGCCACCTGCGACACCTACAACAACGTGAACCGCTTCCTGAGCCGGAAAGCCTTCAGCGAGTTCGAGATGCGCGTCCTCTATCAGATGAGCGCCAATGATTCCGCCAGCCTCATCGACAACCCGAAAGCCAGCCTCCTGGGACTCCATCGCGCTCTCTACTACAACCAGCAGGAGGGCTATCTCGAGACGTTCCGCCCCTACGCGCTGCCCGGCAACGATTGGGTCGAAAACGCCGCCCGCAACCTGGCCCGGCTGCTCAAGGACGAGGTTGTCTCGCAATAGTCCGGCGGGGTCAAATGACCCCGAGAGTCTGTACAAGGGCGCGCCAGGCGGTTGCTTCCTCTGCACTGCGAATCCGAGGCAGAAAACCAAAGTGCCGATAGAGGTTAATGGCCGCCATCCGGGCGATGGAAGTCGCCAGGTACGCCCGGTCGTGGCCGAGTTGGCGCAGTCGTTGGCAAATGACCGTCATCAGCGGTTTGGACAGGCCGCGCCCCTGGTATTCCGGGACAATGGCCACGTAATGCACCCGGCCAAACCTTGCGCCTTCAAAGCGGTCATCAAACCAAGCCGTGCCTGTGCCAATCGCCTCTCCGTGCTGATCAAGCAGATAGCATTGCCGCCGCACGAGCAGGATGGGATCGGAACCGAAGCGTCGGACGAACAAATCCGGCATGATTCTGCTGTCCCGATCCGCGAGCAAATGGATTCGCAACCAATGGGCTTCGTCGCCGGGCTGATACCACCGCAAGGAGAAGCCCGCCGGCACTGCATATTCTGGAATATTCTCCAGATTCTCGCGCACCATCACGACACGCATAGCCTGTTCCGCTCCGCCCAATCGCCGCTCTGACAGATAATCCGCAGCATTTGGCTGGCTTCTAAATGATGCCTCTACACAAAAAACCTTGTTTTCTGCGGGCGCTTCGGTAGCTTCGCGCCCCATGAAAGTTGAATTCTACGGTCACGTTCGTCAGTACCATAACATCAAATCGGAAATTGATAAGAATATCCAGACGGTTTTGGAAAGCGGCCAATACGTCATGGGTCCCATGCTCAAGAAATTTGAAGGCGAGCTGGCGGCTTATCATGGCGCGAAGTATGCCGTCGGCCTCGGCAACGGCACCGATGCCATCTGGCTCGCCCTGATGGCCCTCGGCATCGGCCCCGGGGACGAAGTCATCACACATGCCAACACCTTCTTCGCCACGGCAGAAGCCATCTGGATTGCCGGCGCCACCGCGGTGCTGGTGGATTGCGATCCCAAGACCAAGTGCATTGACCCGGCCAGCATCGAAGCCGCCATCACACCCAAGACCAAGGCCATCATCCCTGTCCACCTTTACGGCCAATGCGCCGATATGCTCGCAATCAAGAAGATTGCCGACAAACACAACCTCAAGTTGATCGAAGACAATGCCCAGGCCATCGGCGCCCACGGGCCCAATTTCAAGATCGGGCAATTGAGCGACGCGACAACCACCAGCTTCATCATCCAAAAAAACCTGGGTACCTTCGGTGACAGCGGCGCTCTGGTTACCGACAACCCCGATATCGACGCCAACGTCCGGAGGTTGCGCAACCACGGCTCCACTGCCCGGAACGTCCATAGTTACGGCTTCAACAGCCGCCTGGACGACCTGCACGCCGGAATTCTGAGCGCCAAGCTCAAGCACATCGATGAATACAATGACGCCCGCCGCAAGTGGTCGGTCCGTTACACGGCCGGCCTGAAAGACTGCAAAACTTTCAGTCTCCCGGTCGAACTCCCCGGCTATCATCACATCTTCCACCTTTACGTGATCGAAACGAGAAAGACCGAATGGCGCGACCAATTGGTGGATTACCTCGTCAAGAACGGGGTGGACGCCAAAACCCATTACTCGATTGCCATCCACAAACAGGCCGGGTATCCGTGGGGCAAGTCAGCGCGAATTCATGGCTCCTTGGCCAACGCCGAACAAAACGCTGCTACCTGTGTCAGTTTGCCCATGTTCCCTGAACTCACTGCGGAGGAAGTCGATTACGTGATTGCCAAAGTGAAGGAATGGGACAAACAAATCGCCGGCTA
>JBAXTC010000401.1:0-7222 GCA_037130375.1 Verrucomicrobiota bacterium
TGGCAGTTGGATCGACTACGCCGTTCTCGCGCGGTGCGCCTTTCGCAACAAGTACGCCCCGGTCAACGCCATCAACTACTTTGGCTTTCGGTGTGTGCGGGGGCTTTAGTTGCTGCACTTTTACTCGCGGTGTCGTCGGGCTTCTTGCTCAAGCCGCGCCCTCGCCAAGCCGCTCCGCCGGGTGGTGGGTTTCTCCGGAAGCACGGTGGCTAGCGTTCCTCGAATCTTCTTACTCGACAACCACCGCGGTGAAGTTGTCATCTGAGTTCCGGTCAATGCGCTTGTTGTAGGGGTCAACGCCGGCGAATCGGGGTTTGGCATTGACGATCAGAGTGACGACTTGTTTGCCGGACTTGATCGGGCGGCGATCCATCAACAGGACCGACTCGCGTTTGTAGCCTTTCTTCCCTGGCTCCTCGGTGAACACGCCCAGGTCAAAAGGCTCGTCGAGCGGGGCTTCGGTTTCCTTGCCTTTGCCGTCGGCGTGAAGTTTCTTGCCTTCAACGGTGAAGCTGACTTCGTATTTGCCGTCGGGCAGCTTTTTGGCGCTCGCATCGCGGGCTTTCATGTCGTAGAGCGTGATCTTCTCGAACAGGTCGGTGATCAGTTGGTCGTGGGTCGGGCCGGCTTCGGCGCGCAGCAGGCGGAGGAAATCCGTCGAGGAGGGATACGGCGCGGGCTTGAAGGCAAATTCCGCCAGGAGTTTTTGCAGCGCGCGATTGACCACGTCTGCGCCGACGATTTCCTTGAGCCAATACATCGCCAGCGAGCCTTTTTGATAATGGATGTAGGGCTGGTTCTCCACCCGATTTAACGGTAATTCCTCCACCACCTCGCCGGCGCGGCTGTGCAGATACTGATCCAGTTCGCCTTTGAGGAACTTGCGAATCTGCTCCGGGCCATAAAGTTTTTCCACCACGAGCAGCGCCGAGTACTGCGCGAAAGTTTCCGAAAGCAGAGTCGAGCCTTGCTTGTCCGCGCCGACGACTTGATGCGCCCACCACTGGTGGGCGATTTCATGGGCGGTGACATACGTGACCAGATCAATCTTTTCGTCGTTCCGGGCGTCGTTGTGATTCTGGATGAAGCCGATGCTTTCGGAATACGGGATCGTGTTCGCAAACGACTGCGCAAAGCCCGCGTACGCGGGAAACTCCAAAATGCGCGCCTGGCGGAACTGGAACGGCGAAAACTTCTGGCTGAACAATTGGAGCGACGCGGTCATCGCGTCCAACATGCGCTGCACGTTGTGCTCGTGTTGCGGCGTGTAATACACCGCCAGGTTCACCGGTTCGCCGCGCGGGTTTGTCCACTCCTGCTTGCGCACGGCGTAGCGGGCGCACTGGATGGAAAAGAAATTGTGGATGGGCGCTTCGGTTCGCGTGACCAGCGTGCGCCGTCCGCCGGTGGTGGTGTCGCTGACGGTGTAACCGGGCGCGAGCGGCGTCTGGTCGGCGTCGGTGGTGACGGAGAGTTCGGCGGTGACCCAGTCGCTGTCATGGCGCAGATAGTGGTTGGCGCTGGCGGCGGTGTCTTCTAATTTCGGCGGGCGCAAGTCGGCGGGCAGATGATACTTGCGGCGTTTGGCGCGATCTCGGAGCAGGGCGCTGTGGTCCATGCCCAGCAGCGGGGCGATCTCGAAATTGTCCAGGAAGGTGCCGTTCGCGACAATGCGGATCAACGGCCGGGCGTTGGGAAAACCGCGCTCCTCGAGCAGCGTGGTGAAACGAATGGTGCGCTTTTCGCCCGGCGGCATGGGCGTTGCAAAGGCGTAAATGCGGTAGTCGAATTCCGGGAATTCTTTTGCGAGCTTCGCGCCTTCCACTTCGAGCGTTTGCATTTTCAGCGGGCGCATCCAGCGAACATGCACTTTGTCCAGCGGTGCGCCGGTGCGGTTCTCGATGACGTACGAGCCAACAGTTTTGGCCCGGGCATGGGTCGGTTCCAAATCCACAGCGAGTTTCACCGAGATAATGCGCGGCTGCGGCACCTGCTCGAAGGGAAGAAGCTTCTTTTCGTAGTCCGCCAGGAACTTTTCCTCCTCCGGCTGCGTGCGGTAGGGATTGAGGACATTCGTGTTGTAAAAAATGAAGCTGCCGGTGCCGGCCCAAACCAGCGCCGCCCCCAGCATCAGCCAGCCGGACGTTCCCGCGAGCCGGAACTTGAACCGGGACAAACTCGCGCGCAGCCGTGTCTCCGCGTCACGGGATCGCAGCAGGTGTGAGGCGATCAGCAGGATCACGGCGAACGCGAGCCAGTAGGTTTGGAACCAGGCGCGGCCAATCCAGAAGCGTCCCAAGCCGTTCATGTCGGAAAGCGGCGCGTCGGGGCTGCCGCCGTAGTTGTAGAGGTTGTGCTCCCAGCCAATCGTGTTGAACGTGATGCTGACGACCATGTACAGGAGCATCACCGCCCAGCCGAAGAATTTCTGCGGCACCACCACCTGCACGAACACCGAGAGCGCGGCGAGTTCCACGGCGGTAATCAACTCGGGGAGAATGAACCATAGAAAATACGCCCCCGGCTCGATCCGCGTGTAGCCGTGATACAATTGAAACAGCGCTCCGACCACCGCGCCGACCACGAAGGTCGCGAGCAGCACCAGGGCAATCGCCATCACTTTCGGCACCAGGAAGGCCCAGTCCGGCGCGGCGGTGGCGCCCACGATTTCGTGCATCCGCCGCTCGCGGTCGCGCCATACCAATTCCCCGGCGTAGTAGATTGCGATGATGATTGGGAACAAGGTGTAGGAGTTTTGAAGTGCCATCACCAAGGCCCGCGTGACGGGAAAATACTCCGTGCCACGAAACTCAACCGTGCCCACAAGCGAGCCGAAGGAATTGAAAACCCCCAAGCCCAGCAGCACGAAAAACGCGGGGCTTTTGAAAACGAAACGCATGTCGAACCGCGTCAGCGACAGGAGTTGTTGAAAACTCGTCGCGCCGCTCAGACTGGGACGCGCGAGGGGTTTGATTTCAGGAGCGGGGGCGTCTTTCGCGGCATCCGCATTTTTCGCCGAGTCGGCGCGGCTGCCTTTGTCTTCAAAGCGGAAAATCCCGTAAGCCAGCGCGAAGGAAGCCGCCGCCACGCCCAGCCAAATCAGCCGGTTGTAGAGGATGAGGCCACCGATCGCCGGCAGTTGCGAGTTGCGCTCGGAGGCCGTCCAGTATTTGGTCGTTTGCAACAGCGCGCCGATGCCGAACGGGTCGGAGAGCGAGGAAACGGTGTCGTAAGCCGGGTCGCGCAGGAGAACGCGGGAGGTGATGTACAGGACCATGAACGCGATGACGCCAACGTAGGTCCACATCATCGAGCGGGTGGCCGTGGCGAGCGCAAAGAACACCGCGCCCATCACCAGGAGCGTGGGCAGGGCATACCAGAGGAGCGCGTAGAGATAGTGCCAGAGGACAAACGGCCCCACCTTCTCCATGTCCAGCCAGGGCATCCAGGACCCTACCAACACGGCCAACGGCACGCTTGCGATCACGATGAAAGCCACGATGATGGCGCCGAGAAACCGGCCGAACAGGTAGTCGAATTTCCGGATGCGCGTCGCGCGGATGATGGGGGCGAACCCGGTTTCATCGTCGCGAATAACCACGTTGGCGACAAAGGCGGTGACCACGAAGAGGGCGAAGATATCCATGATCGCCAGCGTTTGCAGCAGGGCGAAGGGGGAGTTCACGTTCACGTTCCCGCGACTGCCGATCTGGATTTGATCAATGGTCACCGATCCGAACGTCAGCAGAAAGAAGAGCGCAAACCCGACATAGAACAGCGGCGACCGCATCTGGTAGCGCACCTCGAACGTGGCAATTCGGGTTAGCATCATGTCCTCCTGGCCCGTTAGGCCTCGCCGCGCCGACGACATTCCGAAAGCGTGGCGAAGTAAAGGTCTTCGACCTCGCCGGCCATCGGTTCAAACCCGGCTTCCGGCGGCGTATCGGCGACGACGTGAATCACGGTTTGCCCGGCGTGCAACCGCGTCGAAATCACTTCCAGTTTTGCCTGGTAATCCGCCAGCGCCGTCTTGGGCACCGCCCGGCGCCAGACCCGTCCCTTGAGGGACTGCAACAATTCGGCAGGCGCGCCCGCAAGCACAATGCGGCCCTCGTTGATGATCGCCATCTGCGAGCAGAGGTCCGCGACGTCGTCCACGATGTGCGTCGAGAGAATCACGACGATGTTCTCGCCGATTTCCGCGAGCAGGTTGTTGAAGCGGTTGCGCTCCTCCGGGTCGAGGCCGGCGGTGGGTTCGTCCACGATGATCAACTGCGGCTGGCCAATCAGCGCCTGCGCGATGCCGAAGCGCTGGCGCATGCCGCCGGAAAAGCCCGCGACGGCCTTCTTGCGCACCGACCACAAGTTGACCTGGTGCAGCAGTGTCTCGACGGTCTCCTTGCGGGCGCGGGCGGTGGCGATGCCTTTCAACACCGCGAGATGGTCCAGCAAGTCATACGCGGAAACCCGCGGATAGACATTGAAGTCCTGCGGCAGGTAACCGAGCAGGGCGCGCAACTTCTCCGGCTCGCGCAGAACGTCAATCTCGCCAAAGCGGATGCTGCCGGCAGAAGGCGTTTGCAGCGTGGCGATGCACCGCATCAACGTCGTCTTCCCGGCACCGTTGGGGCCGAGCAGGCCGAACATTCCTTTGGGGATTGTGAGGGAAGCGTTATCCAGCGCCTTGGTCCCGTTGGCATAGACGTGAGTAACGCCGGAAAGTGTCAGCATAACATTGTTCAGTGGTTGTGCTGGTTGGGTCTAACGATCACAGAGTGGATCATGGTCGAAACGGTGGCCGCCTTCAAGTTGAAATGCTGAAAGGAACAACATGCCATTGAATTTGGAGCAGCAAGAACGGGAAGCCGCTGCCGATTTATAGCCACGCCTGACCTGGCGGCGAGGTCTATCCAGGTCCCCACAAGCGGCCGTCCTGCACCACGAGGCGCGGCAGCACGCCGAGACGATCGAGTTGGCTCGCCGCTTCGGGGCCGAGGGCGGCCGCCAGGCGGCTCTCCATCTCACGGGCGATGTCTCGCAGCGGCTGGGGGTCCTGCTGGGGATCGGCGAACATCCTGCCCACCGCTTGCACCAGCCTCGCGGAGTAATCCTGCTCGATGGCGTAGGCCTGGTAATCGGCGGACTCTAACTCCCGCCAATGAAATCCGGGTTGGTTGGTCCTGGCCATGCTGCCCGGAACCGGCTGAGGGGTTGGCAGGGCTGTTAAAAGGGGCGGCGTCAAGGGCGCCGGAACCCCGAGTTGTGGCGGCCGGCGGAGCCGCCCCACCCAGAAAGCCACTCCCACATTCAGTGAGAGTGAGATCACAGCCACGGTTCTCCAATTCATTTTCATACCCTTCTCCTGTTGTCTTGGGCCATCTTGTGGGTTATTCCCAGGTCAGCTTTGCTTTCACCGCTAAGCCCACCGGGGAAAACCGCTCGCTGAGAGTCGGCTTCACGCCTGCTGCCATTCCGCCCCTCTAGCCAAACGGGCTTTTCTTCTCTGTTTTCTCGATTGGCTCCTGTTGGAGTTCTGTCCCCTCTGTGTCTGCAGTTCACAGGTCACCGACTTGAGACCAACACTAATTTGAGGCCGCCCATTGGACCAAGAACTCCGTCAGACTGGTTTGCTGAGCCATTTTGAAGGCGTAGTTCAGGTCAATGGACTCGAGGGCCTGTGCAATGGCCCGAGGACCGCCGGTCAGGCGGGCGTCCTTGTCCTTGAGGAAATCGTTAAGATCAGCTTTCATTTTTGGGTCGGAGAATCCGTTTCCCAGCCTGGCGAGGCCCCAGCCCTCCCCCGGCAATGCGTCCATGATGGCGTCATAGTGCTGCTTCAAGTAATCGTATAGGAACAACCTGGTTTCAAATTGGCCTGCGTTGCAGAAGCCAAGGACCAAGGCGTCCATTGACTGAAATTCTTTTGCCATGACTGCTTTGAGGCCGCGTTCCGCAAGGACGGGGTTGGCGCAACTGCCCAGAGCCACAAGGAGGACCTGACGGTCCGTGGGGTCTTGCTCTTTCCTCGCCTCCGCCAACATTCGGTCGTAAAGGGCTTCGTCCGCGTTCCGAGCCGCGATGCCGACCACAAAGCCGACTAAATCCGGCGTCACCGCTTTGCGGTTCGCGAGCCAAGCCGACGCCAGGTCCTTTGCCTGGGCGATCAGCCTGGGGTCTTGGCCAGCCAAGGCGAGCACCTCCAGCAGCGCGAGCCTTTGCAACCGTGCATCGTCGCCTTCATTTGCGGGAGACTCCCAGGAAGCGCCTTTGACAATGGGTTCGATCGCACTGCGGACAAAGCGCTGGTAGTTGGTTTTCAGGTCTTCAGGCACCCACTCCCGAACGCGGCCGATGAAACTGGCGGCCTCAGTCACGACCCGCCGTTCTGGGTCCCGAAGCAGCTTCGGTTGCAGCCGCAGGGCCTCGCCCAAGGGCAAGTCTGCGCTGCGGACAGCCGCTCCGAGGCTGCCGGCAATCCCGATCCGCTCTGCGGGTGAACATTGGGCAAAGCCCTGCTCCAGCAATTGGTTTAGCAAATTGCCGCGGTAGGAGACAAAATAGTATCCGGAGCAATCTTGGTTGCATTGGGCCCACTCGATCCCTCCCTGGCTTGCCTTAAACTTCACGGTTTCCTGGGGGTTTACCAGCAACCGTTGAAACGGCGCTGCATGGCCCCCGACCACATAGCGACCGCGCATCGGAATATGCCACGTGCATTTCGTCTCCCCGGCGCTTCCAACGGGAAAGTAACGCTTTTGCGAGAGTTGCAGCGAAGGCGCGGCTCCGGGTTCCTGACGGGCCTCGACCGAGACCAGCGGGATTCCGGGCTGATCCAAAAAAGTGGAGAAGGCGGAGGCGATATCCGATCTGGCCGCGCGATCGAGGGCTTTGAGGAAATCCGCGGTGGTGGCATTCTTCCAGGTGTGGGTGAGGAGGTAGGCATGCACTCCCTTTTGGAACTTCTCCGGCCCGACCCAGGATTCAAACATGCCGAGAACCGCCGCGCCTTTGGTGTAGGTGATTGCGTCGAAGGCATTCTCGATGTCCGGCGCGGATTCGATGGACTGCCGGATGCGCCGGGAATTCACCAGGCTTTGCGTCGAAGGCATTCTCGATGTCCGGCGCGGATTCGATGGACTGCCGGATGCGCCGGGAATTCACCAGGCTTTGCGTCGAAGGCATTCTCGATGTCCGGCGCGGATTCGATGGACTGCCGGATGCG
>JBAXTC010000402.1:0-7210 GCA_037130375.1 Verrucomicrobiota bacterium
CAGTTTGAAGAAACCAAAATCATCGCGCTCAAAACACGCGGACGAACTGATTTAGGACACATAGCAGTCCGCTGCACCCACCCACCAAGAGGAAGACAGCTTGCCCCTCCTCGCCCGAGTTTTTTCGCGTCGGTCTCAACGATTGCCTTCCGGCGGCCAGGGTTGGTCGCTCCAATAACGAACGCTTGCCATCTTCGACGAAATCTGCAACGGTTGTTTCTGACAACGGCTGAACGCCGATTTAAAGATGTAACGATGTAACCATGTAACTCATGCAACCTTTAGCGTATGAAAACTGTCACCTCACTTAAAACCGTCACCAAGAACGTCAAATCTCTGACCGAGGCCGCTCTCGCGAAAACCGGCGGACTGCTGCGGCTCGCGCCGAACTGGGTTCCGCGCTCTTTTCTGCAGCCGGGAAAACGTCTCAAGCTTCACCCGGACGATCTCTACGCCTACGGCCTCAACCGTGGCGGCATCGACGAGCGTTGGTTTGCCTCCACCACACCCGCTGCCAACGAGAATCGGACGCCGGATGAGGGCCTCAGTTACGTGGTCGAGGGCGAGCGCCGGTTCACCTTGCAGCAAGCCGTGGCCGAGTGCGGCGCGACGCTCATCGGTAAGCCGATTTGGAGCAAGTACGAAAGATGGCCCGTGTATTCAAAGTTTTTCGATAACATGGGGCCGATTCCGCATCACATGCACCAGAGTGCCAAGCAGGCTAAACTTGTCGGCCAGGAAGGCAAACCGGAGTCGTACTACTTTCCGACGCAACACAACAACGTCGGCAACAATTTCCCTTACACCTTCTTCGGGCTGGAACCCGGGACGACCAAAGCCCAGGTTCGCCGCTGCCTCGAGAACTGGAACAAAGGTGACAACGGTATTCTCGATTTGTCGAAGGCGTATCGGCTGAAGCCGGGCACGGGCTGGCTTGTGGGACCGTGCATCCTCCACGCGCCGGGTTCGCTCTGCACGTATGAGCCGCAATGGGGATCAGACGTCTTCGGCATGTACCAATCCCTGGTCGAGGGCCGCGAGGTGCCGTGGTCGTTGCTCGTCAAGGACGTGCCCCGGAAATACCACAAAGACCTCGACTACCTTGTAGAGCAGCTTGATTGGGAAGCCAATGTTGACCTGAAGTTTAAGGACCAACACTACCTGGAGCCCGTGCCAGTGGCCGACACGTGCAAGGAAGGTTTCGTGGACCGTTGGATTGTGTATGGCAAGGTTGACGGCGCACAGCTCTTCACCGCCAAAGAACTCACCGTGGATCCGGGCACAACCTGCACGATCAAAGATAACGGCGCTTACGGCCTGATCTGCGTGCAGGGTTTCGGCAAGATCAACCGCCAGCCCCTCAACAGCCCGAAACTGATCCGTTTCACCGAATTGACCGAGGATGAATACTTCTGCACCGAGGACGGCGCCAAGGCTGGCGTGACCTTTGAAAACTGCAGCGAGACGGAACCGATGGTCTGCCTCCGCTATTTCGGCCCCGAAGTGAATCCGGGCGCGCCGGAGATGGGCGCATACTGCCGAAAGTAAGCCGGCAGGGCTTTGACATCAATCCCACCCTCGCGAGTCGCGAGGGTGGTGCCAGCCAGGAAAACCGTCCATGTTTACACCCAGAATCAAAGGGCTTGAGCGCCTATTGAGGGAACGCATCGTCATTCTCGATGGTGCGATGGGGACGATGATCCAGACTTACAAACTGGAGGAGGCGGGTTATCGGGGCGAGCGCTTCAAGGATTGGCCGCAGGATCTAAAAGGGAACAACGATCTGCTCAGTTTGACCCAGCCGCAAATCATTGAGGCCATCCATCGCGAGTATTTGGAAGCCGGGGCCGATATCATCGAGACTAACACGTTCAACTCCACGACCATTTCCCTGGCGGATTACCGGCTTCAGGAACTGGCTTACGAACTGAACGTCGCGGGTGCGCGCAATGCGCGGGCGGCGGCGGACGCCGTGATGGCGGCGCATCCGGGCCGGGCGTGCTTCGTCGCCGGCGCCATCGGGCCGACGAGCAAGACGGCATCACTCTCGCCGGACGTTCACAATCCGGCTTTTCGCGCCATCACCTACGATCAACTGGCGGAGGCATATTACGAACAAGTCCGCGGCTTGATGGACGGCGGGGTTGATGTTTTGCTGCTGGAAACTGTCTTCGATTCGCTGAATTCAAAAGCCGCTCTGTTTGCAATCGACAAATATTTTGAAGACATCGGTCGGGCAGTGCCCGTGATGGTTTCCTTCACCATCACTGACTTGAGCGGCCGGACACTCTCTGGTCAGACGGTCGAGGCATATTGGAATTCGATCTCGAACAACCGGTTGCTGAGCGTCGGCATCAACTGCGCGCTCGGCCCGAAAGAGATGCGTCCTTTCATCGAAGAGCTGGCGGGTATCGCTGACATCTATGTGAGCGCGTATCCGAACGCAGGTTTGCCAAACCCGATGTTGCCGACCGGTTTTCCGGAGACCCCCGAGACGCTCGCGCCACAGCTTCATGAGTGGGCCGCCAATGGCTGGCTGAATATGGTCGGGGGTTGTTGCGGCACCACACCCGCGCACATCCGGGCACTGGCGGAAGCGGTTCGCGCCCTGCCGCCGCGCGTGCCGCCGATCATCGAGCCTCACACTCGTTTGAGTGGATTGGAGGCATTGACCATCCGGTCGGAGACCAATTTCGTCAATATCGGAGAACGCACCAACGTCACCGGGTCGCCGAAATTCGCCAAGCTCATTCTGGCCGGTGATTATGAGGCGGCACTGGCGGTGGCGAAACAGCAGGTCGAAAACGGTGCGCAGATCATTGATGTGAACATGGATGAGGGGATGCTTGATTCGGAAGGGGCGATGACGACCTTCCTGAACCTGGTCGCTTCCGAGCCGGACATTGCCCGCGTGCCGGTCATGATCGATAGTTCGAAGTGGCCGGTGATCGAGGCCGGTCTCAAATGTGTTCAGGGCAAAGGTGTGGTGAACTCGATCAGCCTCAAGGAAGGGGAGGAGAAGTTTACGCGCCAGGCCAAGTTGATTCGCCGCTACGGCGCGGCTGTGGTGGTAATGGCGTTTGATGAGCGCGGCCAGGCCGACAGTTTCGAGCGCAAGATCGAGGTTTGTCAGCGCTCGTACGACATCCTGACACAGCAAGCCGGCTTTCCGCCTCAGGACATCATCTTTGATCCCAACGTTCTGACGGTGGCCACCGGCATCGAGGAACACAACAACTATGCCGTCGATTTCATCCGCGCGACCAAGTGGATTAAGGAGCATCTGCCCCTTGCGCGGGTCAGCGGTGGTCTGAGCAACGTTTCATTTTCTTTCCGTGGCAACAACGTCCTGCGCGAGGCGATGCATTCCGCGTTTCTCTATCATGCGATCAAGGCGGGTCTGGACATGGCCATCGTGAACCCTGGCATGTTGGAGGTATATGAGGAGATTCCGAAGGTTTTGCTGGAATTGGTGGAAGACGTGCTGCTGAATCGACGGCCGGACGCCACCGAGCGGCTGGTTAAGTTTGCGGAGACCATCAAGCAAAAGGACAAAGCCGAAATCGCAGAAGACGAGTGGCGCAAAGGAACGGTCGAGCAGCGCCTGAGCCACGCGCTGGTGAAGGGCATCGTCGATCACATCGATAAGGACACAGAGGAGGCGCGCCAGAAGTATGGTCGGCCGCTGTTGGTTATCGAAGGTCCGCTCATGGCCGGTATGAACGTGGTGGGCGACCTGTTCGGCTCCGGCAAGATGTTTTTGCCGCAAGTGGTCAAGAGCGCGCGCGTGATGAAGAAAGCCGTCGCTTATCTCTTCCCTTTCATGGAGGAGGAGAAGAGGACTTCCGGAAATCACCAACCCCAGGGCCGGATACTGATGGCCACTGTCAAAGGCGATGTCCATGACATTGGCAAGAACATCGTCGGGGTTGTGCTTGGCTGCAACAATTACGAAGTCATCGATCTGGGGGTGATGGTGCCGACGGAAAAGCTCCTGCAAACCGCCCGCGAAAAACAGGTTAACATCATCGGCCTGAGCGGGTTAATCACGCCATCGCTCGACGAAATGGTGCATGTCGCCAAAGAGATGGAGCGGCAAGGTTTCACCCTGCCGCTGCTCATTGGCGGCGCGACCACGAGCAAGGCGCATACCGCCGTCAAGATTGCTCCCAGTTACTCGAAGCCGGTGATCCATGTCCTCGATGCCTCGAGGGCGGTCGGCGTCGTCGCCAGCCTGATCAATCCGACACTCAAACCGGCCTACGTCAAGGGCATCCTCGACGACTACGAAAAGCTCCGCCAGCAACACGCTGAGCAGAAAGCAAAACCCTTGCTGACCATCGAAGAAGCGCGCCGCCGCGGCACGCCCATCGAATGGAACTCGAGCGACATTGCGAAGCCTGCCTTCACCGGCATCTGCGTCCTTGCGTCCGATCCCCAATCACGCATCACGCATCACGCATCAGGCATGACGCATCACGCATCAGGCATGACGCATCACGCATCAGGTTTCACCCTCTCCGCCCTCGTTCCCTTCATCGACTGGTCTCCCTTCTTCCAGACGTGGGAGCTTCGCGGTCGCTACCCTGCGATTCTGGAAAAGCCTGAAGCCCGGAAGCTCTTTGATGATGCCCAGGAACTGCTGCGCAAGATTGTCAGCCAGAACCTGCTGACGGCGCGCGCTGTTTATGGCTTCTTCCCGGCCAACTCGGTCGGCGATGATGTCGAGCTCTATACTGACGATTCGCGGACCCAGGTTCTCACCACGTTCCATTTCCTGCGCCAACAGATGGACAAACCACGCGACCAGTTTAACCATTGCCTGGCTGATTACGTCGCGCCGAAGCTGCCCCAGCTAACGAGTGCCGGTCAACAATTCACTGACTACCTGGGGGCGTTCGCTGTTACCGCCGGTTTCGGCGTCGAGGAGCTGTGCCGGGAATTCGAGCGCGACCACGATGATTACAACTCAATCATGGCCAAGGCCCTGGCAGATCGGCTCGCGGAGGCATTTGCCGAGTATCTGCACCAGCGGGCCCGCCAGGAATGGGGTTACGGCAAGGCCGAACATCTAACGCCCGAAGATCTCATCCGTGAAAAGTACCGCGGCATCCGTCCTGCGGCTGGTTATCCCGCCTGCCCCGACCACACAGAGAAATGGACTCTCTGGAGTCTGCTGGACGCCGAGAAAAACACTGGCGTCAAGCTGACCGAGAGCTGTGCCATGTGGCCTGGCGCGAGCGTCAGCGGTCTTTACCTGGCGCATCCCGAGGCGAAGTATTTCGCCGTCGGCAAGATCGGCCGCGACCAGATTCTGGACTATCACCGGCGCAAGCATACGGACCTGCGCACCGTCGAGCGCTGGCTGGGTCCCTATCTGAACTACGATCCGGACGCCACGGCTCTGGCTGGCCCCGCGGACCTGCGCCCGCCCAACGGGACTGCGGCGTGTGTTTGCGGACGCGCTCACGCAGTGACGACTGCGAAAGGGTAAGGGGTTGCGCAGCGGGCCTGAGCATCCGGAACAAATCAACCATGAAACAACATTCACTCATCGCAATGGCCGCGGCGCTGGCGGTAGTCCTGGCGGCTTGTACGGCGCCAAGCTCGCGCATTGCCGCCGACGGGAAAGTCCGCAAGGGGGCTATCCGACTTTTCAACGGCAAAGATCTCTCGAACTTCTGCACCTTCCTCGAGACGAACCGGTATGCGGACCCGCACGGCGGATTCACCATCGTGAGGGAGGACGGCGCGCCGGCCATTCGGGTGTCCGGCGAGGAATTTGGCGGCTTTATCACAAAGAGCGAGTTCGAGAACTACCATCTGCTGGTCGAGTTCAAATGGGGCACGCGGACTTGGGGACGACGTTTCAACAAAGCGATGGACTCCGGCATTCTCCTGCATTGCACAGGGCCGGACGGCAACTACGCGGGTTTCTGGATGGCCTCGGTGGAATGTCAGATCATCGAGGGCGGCTGCGGGGACTTCCTCATGCTGGAAGGCAAGGATGCGGAAGGCCGGCCCATTCCATCCTCGTTGGCGGTGGAGAGCGAGCAAAGCGGCAACGAATACTGGTATCGCCCCGGCGCGCCTCGCCTGACGCGCGGCGAGGGCCGTTTCAACTGGTACAGCCGCGATCCGCAGTGGCAGGACGTCAAAGGATTTCGGGGCCGCCACGACGTGGAAAGCCCCGCCGGCCAATGGACGCGTATCGAAGTGATTTGTGACGGTGGCAACATCACCAACTTGGTGAACGGCCACGTCGTCAACATCGCCACGGAGTCGCGTCTGCGGAAAGGCAAGTTGCTATTCCAGTCGGAAGGCGCGGAAATTTTCTACCGCCGCATCGAGTTGACGCCGCTGAAGAAGCGCGGCTCATCCTCAATGAAGAACTGAACAAGCTCGGGTGGGCGGCGGCAGAGTTGTCGTGCGGGCGAAGGCAGATGGAGACCGAGGATGAACTGGGGCTGGTGTAAATGCGCGCCCAAGAAGGTGCGATCGCTGGAAAAAGGGCCGTTAACATCTTTTTGACTTTGAAAGCAGAAATCAGCACCTCGTTACTTCCAGCAGGAGATGAACAGCGAAGACGGGAAGACGGGAAGAGGAAAAGGCATTGATTCCCATCACTCACCGCGAAACACACGAAATCACGCACCGAGCCGCGCCCGCTCCCGTACGCCTGCGCTTACAGGCAGCACGAACCGGAGGGCCGGCTTTAGCCGGCTTACGTCGCCCCCCTTACTGGCTGGCGGCATCGCCTATCGGTCGTCCAAAGCGGGCTGAAGCCGGCGCTCCGTTTGAGTGATGCCTAAATTGTCGCGACATCGTCGGCTTCGAGATGCCTGCCGATTCCCTGGATTCTTTTCGGCAAATACGGTTTACGCAGTCTTCGGCGATCCCCGGGTGCGCGTGCTAACATTGCACCGGCACCAATAATATCTCGAGTTAATTTACGGTGAAAGCATTTGTAAGGTCTGTTTCACAAAGAGCTATTCCTTTGGGATAATACCTCATTTCTCGGGCTGCTCCATGTGACGGCCCAACCAAATCCCTTGAATAATTACAAAAACGATTAACAAACCAGTGCTACCAAAGAGCTTGAAGTTCACCCAAGTGTCTTCGGAATAGTCAAAAGCAATGTACAGATTAAGCGCCCCCATTAGAAAGAAGAATGTGACCCAGGCTAAATTGATTCGATGCCATAGTGAAT
>JBAXTC010000403.1:0-7203 GCA_037130375.1 Verrucomicrobiota bacterium
AAAGTCATTGCCCGCCGCGCGCGTTTGGGTCGCCAGCAAGTCGGCGCCGCCCGTTGTGTGCGGGACGCTGCCGAGGGAAGGGGGTGTGCCGTTGCACGTGCTGGTCTGGTAGAACCAATACGCCTCGAGAGTTGAAGCCGTCGTCTGATCCCCGACGCAGTGGTTGGCCGTGAGAAAGTAGTCAATAAACGTGCTCGGCGAAGTGTTGAGCAGGCAACCGGTGCATAGATACCCATTGCCGCCCTTGATGAAATGGATGCGGGCCACGCCCGAGGCTTCGCCTGCCCAGGCAGGATAGCACGTCACATCGTTTTCGCAGCCCTCCGCCGCTTTGGCACCGGTGGTTCCGGGCTTCGGGAAGAGCGAACGAAAAAAGTGTGTCAACCCCGTGGCGCGGAAGCCGACCGTCGCTAAATCCACGCCCGGCGGCACCTGACATTCCACCACCACCCGGTCGCTGAAGATGCTTTCGGTCCAAACCTCGGTTTCGCCAAAGAGGCTCTGCGCGGTAATCGCTGTCGCCTCGGGCGCCGGGTTGGCGGGATCATAGGCCACCACCCGCACGCCGTCGGGCAGATGCACCGATTCCAAATGCACACGCAGGCCCAGTGCGCCTGCCGAGCCCACGTCCATGAGCCAGACACGCCAGCCGTTGGGCAACAGGGTCCACGCCGTCGCCGGGGCCGTGGTGTCGTTCACGACCAGCGGTTGGTCGAATACCCGGCCCGCGCTGACTTGAAACGCACCCTTCTCTGGCGTGCTGTCAGGTTTCTGTAAATCGCTCAATTGTGCCACCGACAGGGGCGGCAGCTTGACATTCTGCTGGTAGGTGGTCGAAACGAAGCTTGGCCCAAATGGGACGGCGCGTGTGACCTGCCGAGTTCCGCCCTCAGGGGGTTTAACAGCAGGCCCGACACGAACCACGCCAGGAGCGGCGTCAGCCACGGCCAGCGGCTGGGGACCAGCCGTTGTCACTGCGGCATCCATGGCTCTTTGCGCTGATGCCAGCCCCACTTCATCAGCCGCCGCCTTGGCTTGGCTGCGCATCTCCACGTTGGACAGCGCGGCCGCTTCGGTGGCCCTCAGTTGGGCCGCCACCGCCGCCTCATCCACGCCAGCCTTGGTCTGGTCGCGCAGTTCCACATTGGACCGCACGGCTGCTTCCGCCGCACTCAACTGCGCCGCCAGCGCCGCTTCATCAGTGGCGGCTTTGGCCGGGCTGCGCATCTCCACGTTGGACCGCGCAGCCGCTTCGCCGGCTCTCAATTGGGCCGCCGAAGCCGCTTCATCCACGCCGGCTTTGGTCTGATCGCGCAGTTCCACATTGGATAGCGTGGCGGCTTCCCCGGCCCGCCGACGGGCTGCCACGGCCGCTTCATCCACACCGGCCTTGGTTTGGCTGCGCAGCTCTATGTTGGACAATGCGGCGGCTTCCTCGGCCCGCCGCTGGGCCGCCAAGGCGGCTTCATCCACGCCGGCCTTGGCTGCCGATAACGCCGATCCCGCGGGCGGCACCGCCGCGTTTCCCGTCCCTTTGGGAGCAGCTTTGCTGTCCGCAGATCCTGCCGTCGAAGACAGGAGCAGGCAGCCCAGCAGCAGACTTTGGCAAATCCGCGGGAGCATGAACATCTGCGATTTGAAGAAGCAGACGGTTTGGGAGATGAATCGTTTGGAGTTGGTTTTCACAGAATTATCGGTTTTCATAGAACACTAGGTTCGGTTTGTTATGATTATTAACGTTGAAACAGATCTCATTTCTTCGAAGGATTCCCATGCCAGCCCCGCCCGCAGCATTCCTCGCCGCGCTTCGGTTTCAAGCACTAGACTCCCCACATTCGAGTCTGCACCGTAGGGCCAACTCCATTCTCCGTCCACCCAAAATTGGCAATACTATACGTTTTCAGATAAACTAATATGTTAGACCCAGGCGACACACAAATGCGATTGCCTACCGGCTCAAATCGAGGCCCAATCCGCGCGAATGTCCCCAGTGATGACCCGGTCGTATATCTGTTTCTGTTTCACTTTCGCGGCTATGATCCCACAAGCAGCGCTCCGCAATCTATCCCAAAACGGGACATCTTGATCCATTTTTGGGACATGGGGCCATGCCACGAAAATCCGAGAGGCGCACGCCGGCGCACGCCGATCTGCGTGGCTTGTCGTGCGCCCGATGTCCTCATAATGCCGGGGATGATTACCAAGTTCCAAGAGTGCATAGGCGCCTCCCAAGCATGGGTGGATTACCCGGCTCCGGGTTCGACACGATTGGCCGGATCGGTAAACTGTCTCCAGGCGAGCAACCATGCCAACTCAACAGACAATCGAATTAAAGCCGACGCGCCAGGCGCAGACTCCCGCGTCCGCCGTGACCGAACTTGCCGTCACCGGCATGACCTGTGGTAATTGCGCCCGGCACGCGACCGAAGCCATTCAGAGCGTCACCGGGGTCCGCAGTGCCACGGTGCGACTCGACCTGCACGAGGCGTCCGTGCGCTGGGCTGCGGACGCCGAGCGGGATGTTCCCGCAGTGCTCCGGGCCTTGGAAGAGGCGGGGTATGGGGCACGGGTAACCGAGGCCCGCACGAAACCGCCCGGCCAGGGAACGCTCGCCCGCTGGGAACTCAGTTTGTGGCTCGGCGTGGCCGGGACTGGGCCGTTGATGGTCGGGGAATGGTTTCTCGACTTGGGTATGAGCGGATGGTTCCGGTGGTTTTCCTTCGCGTTGGCCGGCGTCGTCCAGGTTTTCGCCGGGGCGCAGTTTTATCGCGGAGCGTGGAGCCAGCTCAAAGCGGGCCGCTCGAACATGGACACACTCGTGGCCTTGGGATCAACCACCGCTTTCGCCTATAGCGCGTGGGCCTTGTTGAGCGGTTTGGGGAGCCACCTTTATTTCATGGAAGCCGCGGCCATTATTACGCTAATCAGCGTGGGGCATTGGCTGGAGTCGCGGGTGAGCGTCCGTGCGTCGGGCGCCCTGCGCCAATTGCTCAAGCTTGCGCCCGAACTGACGCGACGGCGCAGTGCAGACGGTAGCGAGAGCGAAATTCCCGTGGCGGAACTCCAGGCGGCTGATCTGGTCATGCTGCGTCCCGGCGACCGGGTGCCAACCGACGGCGATGTGGTTGAAGGCGACTCGGCGGTGGACGAGGCCATGCTCACCGGTGAATCGGTTCCCGTGGACAAAACTGCCGGGAGCCAGCTTTACGCAGGAACGGTGAACGTCAACGGGCGGCTGGTGATGCGCGTGACGGCAACCGGTGAGGCGACGGCGCTGTCGCATATCATTGCCGCCGTGCAGCGCGCGCAAACGAGCCGGGCGAACATCCAGCGACTGGGAGACCGCGTCAGCAATGTGTTCGTGCCGCTGGTGGTGGCGGCAGCGCTCGCCGCCGGGCTTTGGTGGGGCCTGGCACCCCATTCGGCCGGGCAAGCACACCACTGGCTGGCGCAGTTCTTGTGGACGCCGCACCTGCCGGAAGGCCGTCTTGCGGCGGCCTGCATCATCGCCGCAGCCGTCCTCATCATCGCATGCCCGTGCGCGATGGGATTGGCCACCCCGGCGGCGATCATGGCCGGATCAAATGCCGCAGCGCAACGAGGCATCCTGATCCGTGACGGCGTGGCGCTCGAGAAAGCCGGCCAGGTCACGACGGTGGTTTTCGATAAGACCGGGACGTTGACGATAGGGAAGCCGGAGGTGGTGCAGACGTGGGATGAGGGGGAAAACCGAAAACCGAAAACCGAAAACCGAAGGAAACCCGAAGGACCGAAATCCGAAGTTGAGGATCCGGACTCGTCGGGTGTCCTATGTTTGGCAGCCTCGCTGGCGCGGCATTCAACACATCCGATCAGCCAGGCGCTGGCGCGGCTTTCACCGAATAAACTTGAGATAGCAGACTGGCAGGAGGTTCGTGGGGCGGGAGTGCAGGGGGAGGTGCGAGTCCGAAAACCGAAAACCGAAATCCGAAATCCGAAACAAAACCGAATGCCGAAGTTACCGGTCATCAGGCACCAGTTATCAGGCACCAGTCATCAGACATCAGGCATCAGTTATCAGGCATCAGTTATCGCCCAATTGGGGTCGCTCCGCTGGTTGGCAGAGTTGGGGGTGGACCTTACCCCCGGCCAGGCGTTTATCGAGCAATGGGCGGCGCAGGGCGCGACCCTCGTCGGGTTGGCGGCGGATAAGTCACTGTGCGGATTGTTCGCGGTGAAGGATACGGTCAAGCCCGGCGCGCGCGGGGTGGTGGAACAACTTCGCCGGCAAAGGCTGACCATTTACATGGTTACCGGTGATAATGGGCTGACCGCGGCGGGCATTGCCGCGCAGGTGGGCATCGACCCGAAGAATGTATTCGCCGAAATCCGGCCCGAGCAAAAGGCGGAGTTCGTGCAGAAGCTTCAGCGTCAGGGCGAGCGGGTGGCGTTTGTAGGTGATGGCATCAACGACGCGCCGGCTCTCGAACAAGCCGACCTGGGCATCGCGGTGAGCCGGGCCAGCGACGTCGCCCGCGAGGCGGCGGACATCATCCTGCTCAGGTCCGAAATCGAGGCTGTGCCCGAGAGCCTCGGCCTGGCGCGGGCTACCTTGCGCGCCATCAAGCAAAACCTGTTTTGGGCCTTCTTCTACAACGCCATCGGCGTGCCCCTCGCCGCCCTCGGGTTCATGAGCCCGATCCTCTGCGCCGCAGCGATGGGTTTGTCTGACCTCGTAGTGATTGGCAACGCCCTCCGGCTGCGGCGGTGGCGACTGTAATGTCATGACGGTGAGGCTTACCAAAGAACTGGGACTTGGCGTGGAGCGCTATTCCGCACAGACGGGCCACAAACCCGCAAAACTTGGTGCGCTGGCCGTTGACGAGTTCATGCGGCGTCGGGCCTTCCCCTTGATTGATTTCCGAGAAACTGCGGCAGGGCGCGTCGCCTACCTTAAGGGAACGCGTTTAGCGGTGTATTGGCTTGCGGACGCGGTCAAGCGCCTCAGCGGCGACATCGAAAAGGCGGCGGAGACCTGGGAACTTTCACTCGAAAAAGTACGGGCGGCCCTTCACTATGCCGAAGCTTACCCTCGGGAGATCAAAGCCATGCAGGATCACGCTCAGGCCAATCGCGCTTTGTTGGAGAACACTGACCTTGTCCGCTTTGTTCGGCGTTCCCCAGGTTGAACCGAATTTACCACCGGTTAAATCAAACGGATGCAAAACGGGCGGGTAGAAAGGGGATATTCTTCCCTCTTCTCCGGTCTGAGTTTTCTCTCTCGGAGCGCGCGCTTAGCCATGCCCGAAAAGCGCGCGGTTCGGTGCCGGCCTCTTACTTCTTAAAATACAGTTCCTCCAGATTCCAGGTCACGTGATACGGGCTGAGTACCGCTGGTCGGAGGTTGCCCACGCCCAAACGAATCCCGGAGTAGGCGAATGGTGAAACGGTATAAATCATCGGCAATTCCTCGGCAAGAATCCCCTGCACCTCATCGAAGTCCTTCTTGCGCTGCGTGAAATCCAGCGTCCGCATCTGCGCGTCCATGAGCAAATCAATGCGGGCCTCCCAGTCGGTCGAGGGCGTCTTCTGGAAAGGGAACCACTGGTGCATCTCTTCGCTGGATCGCAGCACGTTGATTTGGGAAGCTGGATCGCCACCGCCGCCGCCCAACCCCATCAAAGCGCCTTCATAATCGAAGGTCATGTTAATTCTCACCAATAGAGACCGGAAATCGACAGGCAGATGGACGACTTTGAGGCCGATTTTGCCCAGGTCTTCCTGAATCATGAGAGCGGCCTTTGCCCGCAGCGGATTGCCAGTATTGGAACAGAAAACAATTTCAACCGGAGTCCCTCCGGTATCCACCATCACCCCATCGCCTTTGCGACCCTGGATTCCAATCTCCCCCAGCAGGGCGCGCGCGCGCGCCAGGTCGAAGCTGTAGCGCGGGATGTTCGGATCATTCCACTTCGGGTTTTCCATCGAAATGAACCCATAGATCGCCTGGGCGCGTCCGCCATAGACTTCGCGCACGATCCGCTCGCGGTCGATGGCGCAGGAGATCGCCTGGCGGAATTTCTTGTTGCGGAACCATTGCAGTTTCGCCGGGTTGACGATGGGGTTACCCGCGGCGTTGGTGCCGGTGTTTTGATTGAACCAGAGGAAATCGCGTTCGGCGCTGACACCGAGTTCGACGAGCTGGAAACGTCCGCCGGCTGAGGCTTGTTTGAACTGGCCGGAATTCTCCGCGCGCACCGTCTCGAAAACATCGCTCTTCCCATCGAGGAACAGACCCGCCTCGGCCGCCGGACTTCTGCTGTCGATGACCTTCACCTCGTCAAAGTAAGGCAGACGACGGCCCTGCCGGTCCACCACCCAATACTCCGGATTGCGCTCAAGCAAGGTGAACTGCCCGAGCCGGAATTCCTTCATCCGATACGGGCCGCACCCGACAATCCTGTCCGGTCGGGTCTTGATGCCGTACGCAATTGGGAAGACCTTTTCTTTGACCGCACCTTCGAGAATATGTTTGGGCAGAATTGGCACGCTGCCAAAAAACTCGATGAAGGGTGCGAAAACCTCCGGCGTGACCACCCGCACCGTGACGTCATCCTCTTTGCTCACCGCGAAATTCCGGCCGCCAATGCGGAACAGGTCGAACGTGATACGGTTGAACTCCGGGTTGTACATGATGTCGTTCCAGGTGAATACGACGTCATCGGCGGTCAGCGGCTGGCCATCGCTCCAGCGCACGCCCTGGCGCAGCTTGAACGTCCACGTCTTCTGATCTGCCGCCACCGACCATGACTCGGCCAGACCGGGCCCGGGTTCCTGGGTGACCATATCCAAATGGACCAACGACCCGAAGATCAGGCGGGCGATGCCATCGGAGGCGCTGCTAGTGGAAAAGAGCGGATTGAACGTGTTCGGACTGGCGGCGCTGGCAATCACGAAGCTCCCGCCCGGCTGACCCGGCTCGCATTTGGCGATGAGTGGGGATGGAGGCAAGGGATGTCCCTCATGCGGCTTGGAATTGCTCTGCTTGCCGCAGCCGGCGAGCGCCAGAAAGAATCCGAGCCATGCGACGCGAGAAAAGGAAAGTGCAGTCATTGTGACCGCCACTTTATACTGGATTGGTTGAAATCGAGCAAGGGCGGAGGATATTCCCGGTCAGGGTGGTTTCAAGAAATCGTAGCCGCCGACGGCAGTCGGCGCTAACAC
>JBAXTC010000404.1:0-7197 GCA_037130375.1 Verrucomicrobiota bacterium
AATTCTGTGGCTGAACGCGCCATGTCCCGTTGGTTTGTTGCTCGGCCGAAAAGCGGTCTTCTCCGTGCATCTCGATGACCGTTGGCCAGGCATTCAACGCCACCAAGTGCGGATCCCGAAAGTCGTTGGCCTTGTCGCGCCAAGGTGCCAGCAGATCGTTGGCAACGGTGACGATCGTCTGCTGACCCGACCGCCGGGCATAGACGAGACGGGTGTCGTTGGTCGGACTCTTGCCGAACTGCAGCAAGGCGACCGTGTTGGTTCCCTGGCCGAACGCCAGTTCCAATTGGGCCGGTTGCAGACCAAAGGTTTCGAGGTCCGCTTTGGCATCGTCCGGCATGAACTGCTGGATGCGCAGGCTTTGCAGCTTTTGGAGCGCATCGTCGATTTTCACAACGTCGGCACGCGATTTTAGGGGGAGGGCCATGAGCCACGGGCGATTGGTATCTGCCCGTTGCAGCTCGAAAACCTTCGCTCCGCTGGTCACCGCAAGGCGGTCAAACGTGATCCCCTTCAAATCAATCAATGTCGTGTCGCGCCAATCATTCACGCTGTGCGGGATGTATTTCAGGAAATCGGCATCCACGACATAAACGACGCCGAGGACTTGCAGGAATAGCTGGTCGCCCGGGGCTGTCTTTGCTCCTACCTGCAGCACGACATGATAATCGGGCTGCTGAAGCGTGATGGTCGCCTGCGGTGCGGCGAAACCATATTCTTCATCCGCATGGGGTCGGTCCCTCAACTCGCGGGCCGTGATACAGGTCACTGGCGTCAACTGCCCCAGCGCCGCCAGCAGGTTTTCAATGCTCACCGCCTGAGCCGGAAACACACGCGGCTCCGTTAGTTGCCACACGCCGTTGGTGCGGTCGGCCTGGATCGTCAATCCGGCGGCCGGCCGGACTTGCACGCTGGTGACGGCCTCTGCTCTGAGTAAGGGCAGTATTTTGCCCGGGCCCGGCAAGGGGTTGCGGGCGTGCCGGTTGTAGAAGAATATGAAGGTGAACAGCCCAGCAGCCACCACCAACCAGAGCCAAGTATTCCTGGGGTTCATTTATCTTCTGCGCCGGAGCCAGACCAAGCCGCCGAGGACCAGCACGGCTCCGGGCAGGCCTCCGAGCAAAATCAACCGCGAGCTTTGCAACTGGGACTTGGTCATTACAATCTTGAAAGTCCTGAATGGCCGGGGTCCCGGGCCTTGGGCCAACTGAGTTCTTTCCAGCAGCCAGTTGACCGCATAGCCGGCAAAATCACGGTTCCCCATCTTGTCGATTTCTCCGTTGCCCAGAAAAATTGAATCGCCTATAACGACCATCCGCGTGGTGCCCCGTTCGGTGATGACATCCTTGATCGCTCCTTTTTCGACCGCGACGATAAATGAGAACTGGTGCCGTCCTTTGTTGGCATCGCCCTCGATAAACGCCTGCGGGCTTGAGAAGGCGACGGGTTCGACGTGTGGGGCGTCGGCAGCCTGTGTCGATCGGGCGTTAAACTGGCCCACCGGTCGGGGACGGATGAGATCGAGCCCGGCTTTAGCCCCGAGGAGCGGATTAACGATCGGGTGGGCGGTGAAGGCGCTGACAATCACGTCCGAGCCATTGCCAGTATTATCCGGGTCGCTGATCGTGACGTCCCCGACTCGGACACCCCATTTGCCCAGAATCTTCTCCAGCCCGATGACCCGGTCCAGCCCGGTCCTTTCATCGATCGAGTTGGCGTTGAAAAGGGCCAGGAGCCGTCCCCCCTGATTGAGGTATTTTTCAATCTTTTCCAGCTCGATTTCGGGGATTGATGTCGCGGGCCCTGCGACAATCAAAAGATTGCAGTCCATCGGAACGGCGTTGGTGCCGAGCAAGCTGAGCGGGGCGACGCGAATGTTGTTTTGAGCCAGAATCGACGCGAACTTCATGTAACCGAGCCGCTGGTCACCGCTGTAGAGGCTATGCTCGCCATGACCCGTGAGATAGCAGGCGTTAAAAGGTTTGGGATTGGTGACGTCCAGCAAAGCCTGGTTAAACGCCATCTCGCCCAAGAAGGCTGTTACCTTTCGTTGGAGAAAACGCTCCTCTTTCTCGTTGCGGATTTCCTCAAGAACGTACTTGGCCAGCGCATCGCCAGCCACCGGCTTGGACTTTCCCCCGCAATCGAAGATGACGAGATTCTTGTCGGTGGCGGAGAAGAGCTTGTATTTGGCTTTGATTTTCTGCGCCGCGCCTGCGTCGCGGGTGTAATCGACGGTTTGGACCGAGATTCGGGGATTGGCGAGGTTATACTCGTTAAGCAGATCCTTTACCGCGCCATATAGTGGATCCTCCTTGTCGTAGTACAGGGTTACCGTGACCTGGTTGGTAAGCGACTTGAGCAAGCTGGCGGTGCCCCGGGAGAGTTCGATCTGCGTGCGGGTGTTGACATGAAACCGCAGGAAACAATCTCGGCTCAGGTAATTGACCATTACCACCACCGCCAGCACCAACACGACAAGAAGGAGCAGGTTGAAAATGATCCCCCACTTGCGCCAAGGCGAGAAACTGGGTTTGGAATGCGGGTCGGTCGCCATGCTATTTCCAGCGGCGGCTTTCCACGACCCGCAAGGTCAGAAACAGGAAGAAAAGCGTTAAGGTTCCCAGCAAGACCACGGGGCGCGTATCCACCACACCCCGCACGAAATCGTGCATTTGCTCGAACAGGCCGAAGCAGGCCAGAACCTGCCCCGTCCAGTTTCCCCGCGCCGGAACCTGGTCCGCCACGTAGGCGAGCATGAACACGCACGCGCCGAACACCAGGCTGATGATCGCGGCGATTACCTGGCTGCGGGTCAGCGCCGAAGCGCAGCAGCCCAAGGAAATAAAGAGGCTTCCCAACAGCAGGATGCCCAGGTAAGTGCTGGCGATTACCCCAGGGTCAAACACCCATTCATCCCGGGTGTAATACCGGACAACAAAGAGGCAGCCCAGCAGTGGCAGCCACATCACGGTATAAAACACCAGCGCAGCAACAAACTTGGCGAGCACCACTTGCAAATCACTCACCGGCGTCGTCATCAGCGTCTCGAAGGTGCCTGTGAACTTTTCCAGCGCGAACAGCAGCATAGTGATGACCGGCGTCGACAACAGGAGGATAAGCCAGAAGAATTGGGTGTTGTAAAACATCTCGGTCACCGGCATGGGCGTTGCTTCGCGTTGCAGATTCGTGATTAGCACCACAAAGCTGCCGCCCATGAGAAGGACCGCCGCGGCGATGATGACGTAGCCGGTCAGGGACAGGAAGAAACCCGCCAGTTCCCGCCGCGTGAGCGTCCACCAGGTGCGCATCAGCCTTCCTCCTCCTCGTCCGGGCGGGTCACCCGCACATAGATGTCCTCCAGCGAATGGCGGTTGCGCGTCAGCTCGCGCAACAACCATCCGCGGTCACGCGCCAGCGCGAAAATGTGGGGACGCAAATCCAAGCCGTCCCGTGGTGTCAATGCGCATCGGTAATAATCGCCCTCCGCTGCCGACACGTCGAACTGTTCGATCTCCGCCATTTGCGCCCAGCATTCCTGCAGATCCTCCGGCGGGGCGGCGATCTCAGCAACGATCTGGCTATTGCTGCTCATTAGCCGCTGCAGATTTTCCGGCGTGTCCGCCTTGAGAATCTTGCCCTCATACATGATCATCAACCGATTGCAGGTCATTTCCGCCTCCGGCAGAATGTGGGTCGAGATCAGCACCGTGTGCGAGCCACCAAGGCCTTTGATGAGCTGGCGCACGGACCGAATCTGGTTGGGATCGAGCCCGATGGTCGGTTCGTCCAGGATGATTAATTCCGGTTCATGAACCAAGGCGTCGGCCAGGCCGACGCGCTGACGATAGCCTTTGGAAAGCTGACCGATGATGCGGCGGCTGACCTCCGTCAGGCTGCACTGCTCGGTTACCACATCCACGCGCTGACGGGAACGCTTGCGCGTCAGTCCCTTCAGCCGGGCGCGGAATTTCAGATACTCCCGCACCCGCATATCGTAATGGAGAGGATTGTTCTCCGGCATATAGCCGATGCGGCGGCGCACCTCATCGGATTGTGCGAAAACATCCAGCCCCGCCACGCGCACCGTGCCGGAGGTCGCCGCCAGATAGCAGGAAAGAATCCTCATGGTGGTGCTTTTGCCCGCCCCATTCGGGCCCAACAGGCCGACGATCTCGCCGCGCCCGACCGTAAACGAAATATCAGAAACGGCGGTGTGACCCGCGTAGCGTTTGGTCAGGTTGGCAACTTCGATCATCAAATCATCGCTCATGAATGCAGCATAAAACCCAGTTTAGTCGAGAAACCGCAGGCTGAGCCAACAAAATCTCCGACTAGCGCGCAGCCATCTCGACTTTCACCTGCGCGCAGGGCTTGACATTGGCCGAGTTTAAGCGCAAAAGCAAGGTCAAGTGACTCCGGCTCTGGCCAGTTTTTATGCCGAGTGGCGCCTGCGGTGCGGCGTGGTTCTGGTCCTGCGCGAGGACCAGGAATCACCACCTGAGCGCCTGCTCCAAACGATCTGGCAGCATCAGCGATTGCTGCGCGACCAACTCAAGACTTTGGACGGCCAATCGGTGCGGGTTCTTCATCCGGGTTTTCGGAGCGTCGAGGGCGGACCGGACTTTCGGGGTGCGGTGGTGCAGTTTGGCGACAGCCCGCCCCGCAGCGGTGACGTGGAAGTGGACCTGCGGTGCAGCGGGTGGCGCGCCCACGGCCACGACCGTAATCCCGCTTTCAAGAGCGTTATCTTGCACGTGGTTTGGGAGAGTGAGCGCCCTGCCGTCGGCGCGCCGCCGGTCCTGTTGCTCCGTAGGGTGTTGGACGCGCCGATGGGCGAACTGAGCTTATGGCTGGGCGGCGAGGCCGCCCAATCGCTGGCGGAGACCTCGCTGGGCCACTGTTGCGCGCCGTTGCGCCAGCTTCCGGCCGATAAGCTGATCAACCTGTTGCACCAGGCGGCCGAGGTCCGTCTGCACAGCAAGGCGGCGCAGTTTCAGGCGCGCGCCCGGCAAGCCGGCTGGGAGCAATCGTTGTGGGAAGGATTGTTTCGTGCATTGGGCTACAAGCATAATGTTTGGCCGATGCAGAGGTTGGCGGAACTGCGCCCACGCTGGCAAACGTCCCGCATCGAGCCACTGGCCCTCCAGGCACGGTTGTTGGGCATCAGCGGTTTGTTACCGGTGGAGTTGACTCGCGTGCAGACCGGAGCCGACGGATATGTTACCAGGTCTGGGACCAATGGTGGCGGGAACGCGATGAATTTTCGGATTGCACCTTGCCGCGGACCCTTTGGCGTTTTCACGGCTTGCGGCCCGCAAACCACCCGCAACGGCGCCTGGCGCTGGCCGCCCGCTGGTCGGTGGCGGGCGGCCTGGCGTCGAAGCTGGGACAGTGGTGCGCCGCGGAAACGCCGGATTCCGCGCTGGCAAGCTCGCTCCTGGAAACTCTGCAAGTTGAACTGGATGAGTTTTGGTCCTGGCACTGCACGCTTCGTTCCGCCCGGCTCAAGAAGGCCCAACCGCTGCTGGGCGCGACGCGGGTGACCGACCTGGCGGTCAACGTCGTCTTGCCCTGGCTCTGGATTCGGGCGGTGGAAGGTAAGAATGAGAAGGTACAACGCGTGATCGAGCATCGGTACTTCAGATGGCCGCCCGCGGAGGATAACGCGCTGCTCCGCCTGGCACGGCAGCGGCTGCTTGGCGGAGCGCCGCGCCGCGTGTTGCCGGGTGCGGCAGCCCAGCAAGGGTTGATTCAAATCGTGCGCGATTTTTGCGACCACTCGAACTCGATCTGCGAGAACTGTAAGCTTCCGGAACTGGTTCAGGACTTTGGTGTCGGGAGTTTGAGCGCTGTGAGTTGACGGCAAACAAGTCAGCTCTACAGGAGGCCAACCAAGCGGTGCGGCTAGCTGTCACGGCACCACGTCGCGGGGGGGCTGCGGTGGGGGCACCGGGGGCGGGAAGAACGCTCGTGTGATCTGGCGCGCAAACCGGATGCCCAACTGGCGGACGCCCGCCTCGTTGAAATGATCCCCATCGCTGCGCCGGAACTCAGGGCCCAGGTCGTCGGTCTGCGGACCGTCATAGGTGAAAGGCACGGTTTCCAACACCGTTTGAGCACCGCGATCAAGCCGCTCCTTGCGCCGTTGCATCTCCACCGGGCCGATCTTCTCCAGGATTCCCGGATCGAACGCGTCGAACGCAATGACCCAGGGAAGGTTGGGGATTCCAGAATCGACACGGGTCCGGGCAATCAGGCGTTTGAAGTTGTCGGTGAACACTTCGGCGGAAGGACCCTGATTCAGGTCGTTCTCGTTGCCGAACCACACCAGCGCACGCAGTCCGGTGTAGGGAGTCCAGCGTTGGAGCGTGGCGCGACAGGCGACATAGGCCGAATCGCCGGAAGCGGGATTCTCCGCGACCTGGCGCCAGCGCTCGACGGTCGTGCCCCCGATGCCTGTGGATATGATAAGGACCGGGACATGCAGTTGGCGCACAAGGACATCGCCGACGGCCGGCCACGGGGATGCCCGGTGCGCATCGCCTGGACGCAGGGGATCGTCCGCATGGCGAAACGCCAAATGCGCGGGCGGTGTGTTGGTCCAATCGATGCAGGTGGCCACGCGATCGTCTTCGGCTTTACCCGGTTTTTTGCCCTGGAAGTTGGAGCAGAACGAGTGGCCTGCGGCGACGAACACCTCGCCAACGCCAACTTTGGCGATGGTGGCCTCGCCGACCACCGCCCCCGCCGCATCAAGGGCGCGGACCGTGACCGTGTACCAGCCGCCCGCAGCGGCCTCGAGCGATCCGCGGAACTCCCGCGTTCCTGGCCTTGCGATCTCGACGAAACCCGACGATCGGCCGTCGATTCCCTCCTTATACTCCGGTGCCAGCGTCACCTTGGCCTCCACCCGTGCCACGACTGCCGCGGCGGAACCCGCAATGGGAATTCGCCCGGTGTTGGAGGGTGCGCGCTGAAACACGGCATAGGGCATCGGGGACGCGATGTCCAACCCATCAGCCGCCCGCACTGCGCTGGCGACGAGAAATGCCGTCGTGATCAGGGTAGAACAACGCCACCATCCGTATCGATCTATGTGCATAAACGGGTTTGTCAGGGTTTTTCGAGGCACTCAATGTGACCGACAGCGGGAAGAGGGTCAATTCTGCATTCCTCGGCAAACGCAGCGAGGGC
>JBAXTC010000405.1:0-7197 GCA_037130375.1 Verrucomicrobiota bacterium
TTCGGGCCAAGCATGGCAACGGGTCTGAAAAACCAGCCCCCGGAGAGGTTTTTCGCCGTTAAATCCCTAAGCTGTTGCTGAAACCCCGCCGCTGTGGATTCTGTGCCTTTGACCTTATTGGCTCCCGCGTATGCGAACTTAAGCGGCACTTTGTTGGTGACAATGCTTCCATTAACCCACACTCCCTCTTTCCAATCAACCGCTCCCGCTTTCCACAAGTGAGCCTCTTTTCCCACACTCGTATCGAGCCTGGATTTGGCAACCCAAGCAAACACGAGCAGCAGAAGGAGGGCGACAGCGGCCGAGCCGAAGATGGCGAACTGGCGCTGGCGCAAGAGTTTGAGGGTATTGGTGGCGCGGGTGACCAACCCGCTTTCCCGAAAGACTTTTTCGACAAAGAGGTCGCGCAAGAAGAACGCCTTGTTCTTGTCCCAACTGCGGTCCTCCGGCAACTTGTCGAGCGGAAGGCCAGTGGCAAAGGCGATGGCCTCGTCCAGGGCCTTGCCCTCGCGCATGGAGGAAGTGAAATAGATGCCCCGGAGGAACACCGGTTTGGCGGACCATTCCCCGGCCACAAAGACGGTCTCGAGGTAGCGTCGCAGCCGGGGTGCCAGCCGCATCACACTCTCGGGCAGCGCAAACAGCGAGTCCACTTCATCCAGCCGCCGCGTCCCCGCCGGACCACGGCCGAGCTGATAGGAAGCAGCAAAGAATTGCTGGGTGTCACCGCTCCGACTCGTGCCACCGCTGCTCGCCCGCAGCAAGGCCATCCGCCGCCGGCGCAGCCGTTCAGCCACGCTCTTGAGATGCTGTTCGACCAGGTCGGGTCGGAAGTGGGCGTCAAGCGGCTCGGGATTGGACCAGCCGAACATCTGGTGCTGCAACCCCGGATCATCAATGCTGTCGAAGAACTCACGGAACCCGATCAGCAAGTCACACTTGGTCACCAACAGGTAAACCGGGAAGCGCACGTCCAAAGTGCGCTGGATCAGATCGAGCTGCTGGGCGAGACGACTGGCTTTTTCCCCGATGCTGTCCGCCGAGTCCCGGATGAAGCTTTCCACGGAGAGCACGAGGAAGAGACCGTTGACCGGGCAATGGGGACGGGCCCGTTTAAGCAGGCGGAGGAACTCGCGCCACTCGGGTGCCTCGCCGGCCTTGGCCTGGTTGAAAATCATCGTGCCAGCCGTATCGAGGATAATCGCATCGTTGGTGAACCACCAATCCATGTTGACGGTGCCGCCCGAACCTAGCAGCGCATTGTCCTGCATGTGTGACGGGAACTTAATTCCCGAGTGGCGAATGGCTTCGGTCTTGCCGGAGCCGGACTCGCCGATGATCACGTACCAGGGCATCTTGTAAATATCCTTGCCCCGGCTTTTGAATTCCTGAAGCCCTTTTTGGAACTTTTGTCGCACCTGGTCCAGGGCGGCGCGCTGGTTCGGGTCGCTGATCGACTTGGGCGCGGCGGCCGTCTGGGCCTCGAGGGCGGAAGAAAACCGCTCGCGCTGGCGCCGGGCGCGGATGCTGCGCAAAAGAATGTACCCGCCAAACAGGAGGAGGGCTAGAAGCACAATAATGGCGGCGCCACCAAACTTCTCCAGAGTGTTACCAGGGATTCCGATGGCGGCGAGCACCCCACCCACACCCGTGACGCCGAGCGCCCACGCGCTCATTCGCCGGAATTGACGATTCTCATCCATAGGATGCAATGCTGGTTATGGCCCTTACCAGTGCCTGGTTGTCCATGCTTGGCTGTCGGTGTTAATTTGTCTGATGGATTCGCGTATCCCCTTGACCGAAACATAGTAAATGAAATAACAACTCGTCAACACGCTGAGGCTCAGGAACACGAAGGCGACGGCCACCAGGATGATTTTGTTGCTCGGAGGGTCAGTAAGGACGCGGGTATCGGTGTAATCATAAGCCTCCTTGCTGATCTTGGCGCTTGGGTCGCGGTCAACCCACTGCGGGATGCGCACATAGATCTGTTCGAGGTAAGCGCGGAGCTTCTCCGGTTGGTTCTGGTACATGCCCATGAACCCGAGGCCCAGGCACACATAATAAACCGCCAGACGTTCGACCGCATCCTCGCTGGTATCGGTCAGGTCCTTGTCGAGGTAATCAACGAAGAACCGTTCGTCGCCGGCCAAGTCGTTGCGTTCGGTTGCCAGCCGTTTGTCAGCCCATTCCGAGGCGAACTTCAAGCGGCTGGTGCAGATCATGTTGTCGATGAAGAAGATCATCGGCAGTTCCAGTTTCTTGGTCTGGTTAAGCAAGTGAACGTCCGAGGAGGCATTGCGGAGGACTTGGCTCAGCAGGTCTTTGACTTCAGACCGGACGGTGGCGAACTCTGGATGGACCTGAGTCTTGGCCACCCGGTTCAAGCGGCAGACGTGCTGGAAAAACTCTTCGTAAAGCTCGATCAGTTTCATGCGGGTGAGGCGGCTGGCAAAGTCATATACAGCGTGAAGACCGCATCGGCAAGGTCGATTTCTGCGTCGTTCCAAACCAGTGAAGCCGCCTTGTCCTGTTTGATCTGGTCCCACCGAGACTGATTGGATGAGGGCACCATGCGGAAGTAATGCAAGTCACTCTGGCCGGGCAGATCGACGGGAGGATAGTTCTCCTCCTTGAGTTCCATGCCGAAAATCACCATTTGCTCCATGCTCCGGGGCATGAACTTAAACTTCTTGGGGTCACTCAGGTAAAGCGCAAGTTTGGTGCGCTCGACGCGGGTTTTGGCGCCGAGGTAATAGCCCGTGGGCTTGACGAAGTGGTCCGGCTCGAGGTTGGCGCGGAGCAAACCAGGGGAGCCGGCGAAAACGACGCGGAGCGGTTCCGTGACGACGCCGATGATGAACTCGCGGATTCTCAGGTCCAGTTCTTTGAAACAGCGGTAAGGGTCCAGGTGGTCGTAGGGCTGGCAGGCAAAGGTGGCTTTCTCCGGGTGCAGAGCCAGCAATTCGCCCAGCAACTCGCGCAACTGCAAGTAAAGCTGGAACGGCGGCACGATTCCATCCTCGACGACGGATGGCAGGCTGCCGCAAAACCGGTTGAGCGTCGTCAGCTTCAGGGTCTGCCCCCATTTCACCTCGAGGTTCAATCCGCCAGTACAGACCTTGACGCGGAACTGCTCGCGGCTGGCATCGATCTGCGCCACCAGGTCGCGCGCCAAACCGTGCAAAACCGGCGAAGAACGCAGCAGCACACAAGGCGGCACAAACTCGCGATCCTGGATGAACTTGCCGCCGTCCATGCCCGTAGAGCGGACGACCCGCAACAGAGGGAGGAATTCCATGTCCGAAAGATCATCCGCGCGGAGCACAAGGCGGGCATTGATCTTGCGAATATGAATCGTCTGCGGATTCTCGCCGGTGTTTTCGTCCGCGACCTCGCGCGCCTCCTCGGGGATGTAGAGCAGTTTCACCCTGGGGTCGGCTGTCTCGCCCGGGCGGAACGCATTGGCCCTCTTTTTAGCCCACAAGGGCACCGCCAGCAATACCTCCAAGGCCCCCGCGCCCCGTGTCAGTTCCGCCTTGATGTCCAGAGCCGGCAGATTGGCCTCTTCGGGAAATAAAACCTCCTGGCCGCTGGGCATGATGACGCGGAGATGATCGAAACGAACTCGTCCGTCGGCGAGATCATCGTGCGAGAGACGCCCCTCGATTACCCCATAACAAAACGGAGTGAAAATCGCCCGCGCAGCCCGGATGTCCGATTCGAGCCGATGCTGCATGGACTGCAGATGGTGGGGCTGCAAAAACAGACCTTCATGCCAATGAATACGCATAAGAATTGATCATCAAGAGGGTGGCTGTCCGCCCAACCCCGTCCTCTTCACGAACTCCGCCAGCCGCTCCTTGATCTCCCGATCAATCATGTCCGGGGTGGAAATCTCCTTGGCCAGATCGACATATTTGTTCCAGCAACATTCATCCTTGGTTTTCTGCCAGGGAAGCAACCCAAATTGCTTCTCACTCTCGATCACCTCAAGAATGGCCGATGGAGAATATTTGTTCAGGTAATGCCGGCCGAAGTCTTTGCCGCCTCTCTGGAGCGCCACCAACACGGTACCCAACAGGCTCGCAACCACCTTCACCTGCGCGTCCAGCGAGTCGATCTCGCCGGTCAGAAACCGCGCCGCCGTCTGGCGGAAATCCGACGAGCGATCTGGAAGCAGGCTCTTGGACAGATCGCGCACGGCATCAGCCGCCCGGTCATTCAAACGGCGGACCATATCAACCAGGAGGATGCCCAACTGCTCGAGGCGCTCCAACCGAAGTTGCTGCCCGGCAGCCAAACCGAGAGCCTTCCGCAACTCGTCGAGGTTCGCAGGAACCGGCGCGCTGACTGGCGTCGGTGGCACCGGCACCAGCCCCGCCTCAGCCAGGCGTTTCAAAAACTCAGCCCGCTTTTCCAGGGGCAGTCCCGCAGCAACGCCGAGAAACCGCTCCAATAACTGATCGGGCGATTCGGCCACCCGCACTGGCGCAGGGGGCGCAGTGGGTGCGAGCTTGACAACCTGTCCCGCAACCGGGAACCGGCAGAGTAACGCCTCCAAATACCGTTTCCGCTGGGCGGGCGGCACCGGCTTGAGATGACGCGCGATTTCCTCGTTCAAGAACTCACGACTCTTTTCGGGAGCCGCAGCCGCAGCGTCAGCCTGAATAAGCCACAACCGGCCAGCAACCTCGCTGATCCAAGTGCGTTCTTGCTCTGCCAAAACTGTCACGGGATGATGTCAAAAGCTGAGTTCGAGTCCGAAATGCGCCCGGGAGTTGGGCTGAGACCCCAAGGTTGCCGCGCCCGGCGCATTGACATAGCTCCGATCCAACTGCCAGCCATAATCAAAGCGAAACATGAAATTCTCGCGCATTTGATAACGGAGACCCACCCCGACAGAAAGCAGTATTTCACTGGAAGGCCAGCCTTCAGGCGGCTGAGCGCCCCCGCCCCAATACGCGCCACCGTAATCACAAAACACCAGACCCTGAATCCCATCATTCCACCAGGAGCGCTGCCCATCTTTCCCGTAAGTCTTGCCGTGGAAGTTGCCGAACAATGGAAAACGTTGGGTGCGCAGTTCATTGACCACCAACCAGCCACCGTCTCCGCTCACTACATTCTGATCATAACCCCGCACGGTGTTCCACCCCCCGAGACTAAATGCCTCAGTCGCCACCAACCGCGCATCGGACAGTTGGCCTGCTGCGTTCAGATACCATGTGAATCCATAAGGCAACGGCGTGTTCCGAATGATCGTAGCCCGGCCGTAAAGGTACTGCGGGTTGCTGTTGCGCGTCATGCCATCGAAAGCCGCCTCGTTGTTGTACTGCCCGATGCCGCCAGGGCTGTAAAAGCCTTGAAGCCCAATGGCGGTGCTGCCATACTTGTCGGGCAGCCGCCCGCTGTACCCCAGCATGAATTGCGCTACATTAATATTATTCGTCGAGACAATGCTGCTGGGGTTGCTGGGGTCGGACAGCAACGGGGTGTCCGTGCGCTTGTAATCAAACCCAGCGGTAATCTCGTGATCGTAATTGAGGGGTGCCGGCAGGGGAATCGCATAACGCAGGCTTAACTGATAGAAAAAACCTTTGTTGCTAAATTTGGATAGCGAAGGGCTAATGGCAGAAAAATCCGGATTCAAATCGGCATAGGCGCCGAATAATGTCAGCTCATGCCTCCACGGCAGGGGAACCACGTAACTGGCCACATTCTCGCTGAACTTGTCGAATTCCAGATCGCTTATATATTGATAGTTTAACCGGTGATCGAGCCCGAATGCATTCGCCCAGTTGAACCCGGCAAAAAACTGGTTGTTCCCGATGACGGCAATCCCTGCATCGTCAATTCCGACGAAACCGCGCAGCGGAAACCGCTCGTCCGCCTTGAGCACTACATCCGACATTCCTAACTCGCCCTGTTGAAAGGACGTGGTGACTTCGCGAAACGAACCGTTAAAATAACCCAGACTCTGATAAGTGTTCCGGTTCACCCAGTTCAAGCCGCTGTCCACCTTTTGCTCAATCACTACTTCACCCGGCTTGAGGCGGACACCATTCGAGACGATCGAGTTCTTGAACCATGGGCTGGGATCGTTCGTGATGATCCCGCTCGCAAACAACTTTCGTGTCTGGTCGGTTACGGTCACTTTACCAACGATACCTTCAAGGACCACGATCTGAATCGTGCCATCAAGAACATCCTGCTCCCTATAGACAACATCAACAACCAAGTGGCCGCGCTTCCGGCAAAACTTGACGATGTTAGTCTGCATCTCCAACAACTTCCCTGCGGTCAACGTCTTGCCAATAAATTTATCGATCTCCTTCTCGAAATCCTTGCGTTGCAAAAACTTGGGCCCCTTGACGAGCACTCTCTCCTTTACTCCCTTCACGCCCGCTATATCCACATCAGTAGTCTTCGCGACCACAACGATATGGAGAAGCTTCTCGGTCCCGGCCTGGAGCGGTTGGCCCGTAGCTGGGGTTGCCTCAGCCGCCGATACCGCCGACGCCGCAACCAGCAAAACCGACAGAAGCACAGCGGCTGCAGCTCCAACGGACTTCACCCGCAAATATTCAAAAGTATTCGAGTTTGTCATAAATATTTCCTTATTGCAGTCTTTCGATACTCTCCGATGGATCACTTTTCATTCTTATCTTCATCCAACGGAACCTGGGCGCTGCGTAAGCAATACCCGGGGTAACTTAACAAGCTGCCGCCGAATGATTTCGTATTCACATGCTCTCTTCTTAGCTGCGGCATGATCGTCTCGAGGATACGACGGTTGCTCTCCTCCGAGAGGCTTAGGAGAGTGACATTGGGGAGACCGGGATAATTGACGGTAAGCGTGTATCCATTTGCCGTGACGCCGCCGTTAAAGGCCGTGCTTCCGGCGGTCAACACGGTATCCGCGCCCAAAGACAGGTTATCATTGTAAACCTGCGCGCCGCTCGTGCTCACACTCGGATTGCTCGATGTCCCCGGCACGTTGAGGTAGGCGTGCCCACCTACATTGCCATCTCCGTCGGTCGTTAGGCTCACCAGAGGCGTAGCTCTGCCGACGGCCCCGTTGAACACTTCGTCACCCGATGTGTTCACCTGCAGCGTAAAGTGCCCATCGATAGTGCTGTTGAACGTAATGGTGCCGCCACCGGTGTCATCCAAAACCATATTCGCGCCCAAGCT
>JBAXTC010000406.1:0-7193 GCA_037130375.1 Verrucomicrobiota bacterium
TGTGGCTATAAACATGCCGCTCCAAAAGGAGCTTTTTGCCTCGTCGCGCTTGCCTTGGCGCCGGGTTGCCGGCTTAAAGATGTCGCCTTGAGAGGGCCCCGGGTCGCCCTGGCCCAGATCGACTCCCAGGATCACCAACTCCTGTTTTTTCGCGAAGTGATGCTGGGATGATGGGCAACGGCGGCGCAGCCTGCCGCGCATCGTCAATAACGCGCGTTTCCTCATTTTGCCCTGGGTTTACTCCCGCTCCCTGGTCTCGCAGATTTTGTCCGGGGTGATCCAGCCGCTGTTGGCCGATTGGAGCCAGCGCCATGGTTACCAGCCGGTCCTGCTGGAAACCTTCGTAGAAACCCCGCGCAAAGTCGGCGGCTACTTTGGACTTTGCTCCGGGCGCGACTCGTTTCATATTGCTCCGCATGACGAACGAAACCGTACTCCAACTGGATTTGCCGGGCATCCGGAAGCTCAAGAGCGGCAAGGTTCGCGAGGTTTTCGACCTCGGCGACCACTTGCTGTTTGTGGCGACGGACCGCATCTCGGCGTTTGACGTCATCATGCCCAACGGCATCCCGCGCAAGGGTGAAGTGCTGACCCAGGTTTCCTACTTCTGGTTCGCGCAAACGGAGGCGTTTCAGCCGCATCACCTGATTTCGCGCGCGAGCGATCCGTTGCCCGCCAACCTGCAGCCATACTCCGCCCAACTTGCGCGGCGCAGCATGATCGTGAAGAAGGCCAAACCCCTCGCAATCGAATGCGTTGTGCGCGGCTACCTCGCCGGTTCAGGCTGGAAGGAATATCGCGAGCGGCAAACGGTCTGCGGCATCAAGCTCCCGCCGGGTCTGAAGGAATCTTCCGAACTGCCCGAGCCCATCTTCACTCCCGCCACCAAGGCTGAATCCGGCCATGACGAGAACATTTCCTTCGCCGAGGCGGCGCGCCTGGTGGGCGACGACATGGCGGAACAAGCGCGGGCAGCGAGCCTGAAGGTCTATAAGTTTGCCCGCGATTATGCTCGCCAGCGCGGGATCATCATCGCCGACACGAAATTCGAGTTCGGTCTGTTCGACGGCAAACTCATTTTGATCGACGAGGTGCTGACGCCCGATTCCTCGCGGTTCTGGCCGGCGGACCAGTATCAGCCGGGCCAGTATCAGTCGAGCTTTGACAAGCAATTCGTGCGTGATTACCTCGAAACGTTGGACTGGAACAAGACGCCGCCCGGGCCGGTGCTCCCGGCGGTGGTGGTAGCCATGACGCAGGCCAATTATCTGGAGGCTTACGAGCGGCTTACAGGAAAGAAACTCTGAAACTTCTGCGCTTGGAGCCTTGCACCGCCTGGTTAAGCTGGTCTGGCATCCATCTGCCGCCTGTTGGGCCGGTAACTTTTGTTTCACAAATTCAAAGATCAACTCGAGCAAGATCGCTTTTGGATCGTAGCCGTTGCGCACCTAAGCCGTAAACCCGGTTATTGGGCAAGGCGGTTGCCATAGGATGCAATCTCTCGTTGAGGACTTCCTCCAGCACCTCCGCCACGAACGCGGCCAGGCGGAGCACACCCAGCGGACTTACGCCGCTTTGCTGAACAAGTTTGTGGTCTGGGCGGGGGAACAGGGGGTGAGTGACTGGAAGTCCGTTGGACTGCGGCACCTCATGTCCTTCCTGGAGCACGAGCGCAAGCGGGCGCTCGCCAATCAGCCCAAGGAATCGACGCGCCGGCTCAGCAGTGAGAGTCTCTATCTTGAGATTGCCGCCCTGCGCGCGTTCTATCGGTTTGCGGAAGGGGAAAAGCTGCTGCCGGCGAATGTCGCGGAAAACCTCTCGCTGCCGCGACGCTGGCAGCGGGTGCCCAAAGCGCTCAGCAGCCAGGAAATTGACAAGCTGCTGACGCCCGAAACGCCTGAGACGCCGCAGAACCTATGCGACCAGGCGGTGCTGGAGCTGGCCTACGCTTCGGGCCTGCGCCTCGCCGAGCTGCGCGGAGTCCGACTGGAACAGCTCCACCTCGACGCCGGTTTCATCAATGTCATCGGCAAGGGGAACAAGGAGCGTGTGGTGCCGCTGGGGAGCCAGGCCGTGACGGCCTTGAAGCGCTTTATTGACATCGGCCGCCCCCAACTCGTCAGGCCACGCTCGCCCGCGACCGTGTTTCTTACCAAACGCGGCACGCCCTTTGCGCCGGTGACACTCTGGCTGCGGATCAAGCAACGGGTCGGCCGGGCCGGCCTCGAGCGCAATGTCACCCCGCACATGCTGCGCCACAGCTTCGCAACCCATCTGCTGGAACACGGCGCTGACTTGCGGATCATTCAGGAATTGCTTGGGCATGTCAGCATCGCCACAACCGAAGTTTATACGCACGTGGCCCGCAGCCGCCTGCGCGAGGTGCATCGCAAATACCATCCCCGCCCTTAGCCGATGGGGTTGTTGTTTGCCACGAACACGGTGCCCGTCCCCATCCGCCTTCACGTTTCACGCCTCAATACAAAAGAAACGGACGGCGGATTTCCGCCCACGCCCGCTCCTCGGCCACCAATCGTTCCTCGAAGTCACCCGGCCTGGCGGAAACCTCGTCCACCCATTCCCGCAAAAACGCGCCTCCGCTTAACAGGTCAATCGCCAGTCGGCCGGTCTCGTACTCGTAGTCCAGCCGATGCCACAGCGCGTAATCCGGATACTCCAGCCGGATCGCCTTCAGCAGCAGCGCGCCAAGCCGATAGGGATGGAAGCTCTCTGGCCGGTATTCCACATAATCGGTGTGAACCTGCACACCGGAGCACAGCTTGTCCTTATGCTTCTGGAAGGTTGGCGCAAAGTGGCACAGACGAAGCCGGCAACCGGCCAGCCACTGCGGGGCGAGACTTTGTGCCCGCCGCAGAACCCGGTCGAAGTTCAGGTCCGGCGCGCCGACGAGCTCCAGCGAGTTCGTTGTCCCCCGGCCTTCCGAGAGCGTCGTGCCCTCGAACAACACCGTGCCGGGAAAACACCGCGTCATATTCAGACTCGAGGCATTCGGGCTCGGGTTCACCCAAGGCAATTCAAACACCGGCCAGCCGTAGCCGGGCGGTTCCTCCGGCCGATAGCCTTCCATCGCGACGACCCGCAGGTCCACGCTCAACCGCCGGTGCGCCACATACCACCGCGCGAACTCTCCCAGCGTCAACCCGTGCCGCATGATCAACGGTCCGACGCCGATGAAACTCTCCCAGCCTGGCTCGAGGATCGTGCCCTCGATTGGCCGGCCGGCCGGGTTTGGCCGGTCCAGCACCCAGACGCTTTTTCCGGTCTCCGCTCCCGCTTCGAGCATGTAGGCCAGCGTGGTGAGGAACGTGTAGATACGCGTGCCGATGTCCTGGAGGTCCACCAGCACCACGTCAAACGTGGCCAGCATCTCCGGTGTCGGGCGGCGCACCTTGCCATAGAGGCTGAACACCGGGATCCCGAGGGCCGGGTCCACGTAATCCTCCGATTCGATCATGTTGTCCTGTTTGTCACCGCGCATGCCATGTTGAGGGCCCAAGGCAGCCGTGAGCCGGAGGTCGCGACACCCGGACAGGGCATCCAGCGTATGCTGGCACTGATGGGTCACGGACGCCGGATGGCCGAGCAGCGCGATGCGGCGTCCCTTCAATGCTCCCCGCAAAGTGGCATCTTCCAGAAGGTGATCGATTCCAAGCTTCATGATTAGGGCGGATTTTGGCACAGCACCAAACCCTGGGCGAGGGCAAAACCAAGATCCTCTATGGAGTTCATGGAATGCCATCTCACTTGCCCCATCACTCCCCGTAGCCAGGACCGGCGTAACAACCCGGCACCCTTGTTTCGGCCTGCTCGGCGAGACTGCGCATTTGACGCGGGCGTGGCGGCTACTGCGCCTTCGGCATCTCAAGGAGGGGGTACACGTTCGTTGTGGCTTGCTCCATGACCCGGTAATCGCGCGTGAGTTCATCCCATGACTTACCCTCCGCTCCCGGGATGTCGTTGCGTGAGGTCGTCGTGAGGATGTAGCCGTCCATGGAGAACTTGGCCTTTTGGAAGTCCTTCCGGCCGGAGATGGCTTCGAGCTCCTTGAGGCATTCGATCTTCGGGCTGTTCTTGAGAAATAACCCGCCGTGGTGCATCCCGTGGGATTCGAGAAAGCGCAGGTGGACGTGGCCAGAGGGCTTGTGGCGCAGCCAGAGGAGAAAGTCGGGGTAGAAGCCACTTTGCTTGAAGAAGCCCACGCCGGTCTTCGCCTGGTTCCGGAGCAGGAACACCTCAACACCTATGAACGGGTCCTTGTTCCGTCCGGTTTCCCAGAAGCCCGAGAGGCGTTCGAGCAACTCGCTCTCGTTCTTACTCAGGCCCGGTGGGCTGACGGCAAGGTCCGCCACGGCATAAGCTTTGTCTTTCGGGTCGCGGAGAAGGGGGCTGTAGAGGTGTCGCTCGATGTGAAGGCGGGGCAGCGGTTTTCTCCAGTCCGTCTTCTGCAACTCTGTCATCCCCTTCTTGACCAGTCCCTCCAGCTCTTTGAGCAGCTCGTCGGATGTCGTCCGAACGCGGAAGGTGACAGGCTGGTCCTTCACGACAAGCTTGGCTGGTGCGATTTCCTTGCTCTCGCGTTCCCGCTCTCGCCGCGCGGCAAAGCGGTCGAGGTAGGCCTTGCAGGCGCGTGTAGCGGCGTCATGCACGGTGGCCGGGTCATTTCGGTCGCGGGCGGAGACTCGCACTTCGCACCGGCCGAGAATGTCCGGAAGAATTGCGCGAGGGATGTAGAAATGATCGAGCCGCCGCGCCCGCTTGTGCGCGAGCAGAGCATCATAAAGCGCGGAAGCATCCACGAGACCCAACGCCGCAGGCATGGTGAAATCAACCTTCTCGCTGACGCCGATGGTGCCCGCGCCGATATGTGTTCCTGCCAGGGTCTGCACACGCGGCGTCAAATCAATCGAAACGCCGAGGTCTTCCGCTGCGACTACGAAGGTCTCCATCCGCACGTCAAAGTTCTTGCGCGGCAGGGGGATGGGCAGCGTCTTCTCCTTTGGGAAAAGGTTCTCGCTCGTCACGGTGAGTTCACGGAAAACGCGCTCGCGCTGGAGCATCTCGCGGAAACGCTGCACGTAGTTCGCGTTCCAGCCGAAAATATAAAGTGTCTCGAGGGGCGTGAGCTCGGGTGGGTGCGGGCCTTCGTCGGGGAGACGGGCGCTACGTTTGAGCGAGCGGTTCTTGCCGCGCAGCCGCACGCCGCGCCCGAAAAGCTGGATCACTTGCGAGCCCTCGCCGCTGCCCATGTTCAGCAGCGCCATTGCCGACACGCGCCAGCTTGACCAGCCTTCGATGAACTTCTTTGCGCCGATGAGCAGATGCACAGGCGAGTCGGCCGCCTCGATGGTGTCGAACAGCGAGCGGGTCAGCTTGTCCGCCTTCACCTCCAGGTCGAGGTGCTCCTTCACGTGCTTTTCGAAGCTGGACACGTCGCCGATGTTGATGACCGCAAAGTAAGGCTTCTCTTTTCCGGTGGGCGCGGACACGCGCAGGCCAATTTCGCCCGTGTCTCCGACGAGATGCCACAGCTCCAATCCGCCCGCGCCGTGGAAGACCTGTTCGGTGATGTCGGCGTAAAGCTGCTTCGCCTTCGCCAGGCGGAGGTATTCCAGGCGCTGGGTGAACAAATCCGCCTTCGTGTCCTCGTCCTGAAAGCCGCTGTTGCCCGCGAGCACGTCCCCGATGACGCCCGTGGCCCATTTCGGATCTTCAAGGAAGCGCTGGAGGAACGTGACCACCTTCGCCACGTCGGCGCGCTCGGACTTTGCGCCAGTGCTGTTGTCGGCTTTGCCGCCCTGGCGGCGGCTCACGCTGCTGCCGAGCATCACCCAGAGCGGGCGCGCGATTTCGTAAGGCCGAAACTCCCGACCGTGGCTGCGGAACAGCCGGAATTGCTGATAGAACACGAGCAGCCCGCCCACGAGTAACTCCTGCGCGCGCTCCTCCGTCCCGGCGGAGAGATTCAACACCTCGAAATCCTTTCCGTGGCCGTCGCCGTGGAAATAGCGGTAGCTGTAGTCAAAGAGGATGGACTTGCCGTAGTCGCTCATGAGCGCTTCCCGCTTCCCGCCGCTGGCCGCGCCTACGGCCTGGGCGAATGTCGCGCTGTATTCCACCAGGAAACCGCCCTCGCTCAATGCTTTCTGGCGGTTTTTCCAAGTCTGCGCGTCACTGCCGACGCCTTTGTGGCCCTCATCCACGAAGACGAGGTTGTGCCCGCCCAACTCCGTGAGCGCGATGCTCACGCCGTCGCCGCTCGCCTCGTCGGCCAGCTTGTGGATCTCCACCACCATCACCTTCGGCCCAAACAGGCCGCGGCCACCGCCCGTGCTGCGTTCCTCGACGAGGCGCCCGCACTCCACGCCGCTCTCGCGCAGCTCGCGCAGGTGCTGCTCGCTCAGACCTTCGTTGGGCGTGACCAGCAGGATATTGTCCCACTCGCGGCGGCCGTCGGCCCGGTTCGCCAGCATTTCGGGATGCGCCCCGTGGGCGAGGTAGTGGCGAAGTTGCCGGATGTGGGCGTGCAACAGCAGCGTCTTGCCCGAGCCGGTAGCCATGAAGAACGCGATACGCCGCAGGTCGTCCTCGGTGAACTCCGTCATCGTGCCGGGCAACGCGCCGCGCGCTTTCTCCTTCAGAAAAAACTCGTTCAGCTTCCGGCGGAGCGCGGCGGGCTGGTCGGTGAGTGCGTCGAGGTAAAGCTCGGTGAAGAGCAGGGCCAGCCATTGGAAATACTTGAAGCGGAAAACGCCGCGCCCGCGCGCCAGTTCGAGCTCCTCTGCCAGGATGCGCCGATCGTAATCGGCCAGCTTCGCGCGCATCGCCGGGTCCTTCAGACCGGCGGTTGCCAGCGCGTGAAAGAAGAAACTGTTCCCGTCGCCGAAGTCGCCCTCTTGTGCGCGGTCGAGACGCGAGCGAAGATCGTCAAACTCCACGGCGCCGAGTTGGGCGAGGAAGTAGCGGTTCAGCACCAGCGACCGCTCGAAGTCGAGCGTCTGCTTGCTGACGGCGGCGCGGGGTGATGGCGTGCCGCGAGCCATCAGTCGGCCTTGGGCGGTTCTTCGCGCAGGACGGCGGGGGATTCCTCCGGTGCGCGGCGCGGCACATGATACACGAGCCGGTCGGCGTATTGCTTTTCCAGCTCACGCATCGCGGCAAACAGCCGGTCCACG
>JBAXTC010000407.1:0-7172 GCA_037130375.1 Verrucomicrobiota bacterium
GGTGCGCAGTGATTGCGGGAGGCGGACAACGATCTCGACGTCCTCCTTCTCGCGTGGCAGGTGCAACAGGTCCACGGCGTTAACGCCGACGGCCAGCTTCAGAGTCTGCGCGATACTCTCGTCGGTGATGCCGTTGAGGGCGGCCTTTTCCTTGTCCACCAGGAACCGCGTCTTGGTCTGGTCGGCTTCGATATACCAGTCCGTGTCAACGACACCTTGGGTATGGTGGAAGATATCGATGACCTTGCCGGCCAGTGCCATGCGGCTGGCTTCGTTCGGCCCATAGACTTCAGCCACGAGAGTTTGCAGCACGGGCGGACCTGGCGGAACCTCGGCAATTGCAACGCGGGCGCCGTATTTGGCGGCAATTTCGGCCGCGCGAGGACGGATGCGTTTGGCAATGTCGTGGCTCTGGCTTTTGCGCTGGCCCTTGGGAACGAGGTTGATCTGCAAATCCGCGATGTGCGCGCCGCGGCGCATGAAATAGTGGCGCACCAGGCCGTTGAAGTTGAAGGGGGCGGCGACGCCGGTATAAATCTGGTAATCGGTCACCTCTGGCTCGATGCGCACGGCGGCGGCAATTTCGCGAGCCGCCTGGGCGGTGAGTTCCAGAGCGCTGCCTTCAGGCATGTTGAGGATGATCTGGAACTCGCTCTTGTTGTCGAACGGCAACATCTTCACCTTCACCCAGCCGAGACCAACGGTCGCCATCGAGGCAAGGAGCAGAAGAACGATTCCGGCAAGGAAGGCCATCCGCCAACGGGCCTTGGCGATCATTGGCTCCATGAAACGCCGGTAGAGCCGCGTGAAGAAATCCTCCTCGTGCGCGAAGTGGGAGTGCGGCTGTCCGCCGTCGGCCGCGCCCGCGACACCCTCCGTCAGCCGCGAATACTTACGGCCCCAGCGCAAAATCCGAATTGCCGCCCAGGGCGTGACGATGAAAGCAATGGCCAATGACCAAAACATCGCAGCGCTCGACCCGGTCGGGATCGGCCGCATGTAAGGTCCCATCAATCCGCCGACGAAGGCCATCGGCAGCACGGCTGAGATGACGGCGAAGGTGGCGAGAATGGTCGGGTTGCCGACTTCATTCACCGCCTCGACGGCGATGGTTGACCAGGGGCGGCCTTTGTTCTGGGACAGGTGGAAGTGGCGGACGATGTTCTCGACGACGACGATGGCATCGTCCACCAGGATGCCGATAGAGAAGATCAGGGCGAAGAGGGTGATGCGGTTGAGCGTGTAGCCGTGAAGGTAGAAGACCAGCAACGTCAGCGCCAACGTGCAAGGGATGGCGATGCCGACGATTATCGATTCGCGCCAGCCAAGCGTCAGGAGGATGAGCACGGACACACCGACTACCGCGATGCCCATGTGGAGCAGCAACTCGTCGGACTTCGCCTCTGCCGTCTGGCCGTAGTGGCGGGTGATGGACATTTGCACGCCATTGGGGATGACGCGGCCTCGGAGCGTCTCGACTTTCTTCAAGACCTGCTCGGCGACCGAGATGGCGTTGGCCCCCGGCCGCTTGGCGATGCTCAAGGTGACGGCCGGCTCTTCATCGTAGCGCAGATTTCCAATCTGCTGTATCGCAGGTTTCCCAACCTGCGTGCCGGACGACGTTGCAGCCAGTTGGAGACTGCCGACACCCTGCCGATTGGACATAGCCGCTCCGTTTCCAAAGAACACGTATTGGCTCGGCTCCTCCGGCCCATCCACAATCGTCGCCACATCACGCAGGTAAACAGGCTTCTGGTCATGCACACCGACTACGACGTTGCCGACGTCCTTCGCGCTAGTGAGAAAGCTGCCAGTTTGAAGCAGAACCTCGCGGTTATGGTCCGTGAGCGGACCGGCGATGATCTGGCGGTTCGCCGACTGTAGCATCGGCGCGATCTCAGCCGCGGCGAGCTGGCGTGAGGCCAACTTTACCGGGTCGAAGAGAACGCGCAACTGGCGGCGCTCCCCGCCGATGAGTGTGGTTTCGGCCACGAGTGGCACCTGCTTTATTGCGTCGTCCACCTCGGCAACGATGCGGCGCAGGGTGTAGTGGTCCTGCCCCGCTCCGTGGAACGTGAGCGCGAGGATCGGCACGTCGTCGATTGACTTGGGCTTGATGAGCGGAAAGGAGACCCCTTTGGGAATGCGGTCGAAATTGGCCTGCAATTTCTGGTTAAGGTTCACCAGGCTGCGCTCGATGTCCTCGCCAACCTTGAAGCGGACGATCGTCAGGCTCTCGCCCTCCCGCGACGTCGAGTAGATGTATTCCACGCCTGAGATTTCCCAGAGCAGCTTTTCCATGGGCCGCGTCGCGCGCTCTTCAACCTCTTTGGCGCTAAAGCCCGGCATGGCGACCAGCACGTCGATCATCGGCACTTTGATCTGAGGCTCCTCTTCGCGCGGCAGCAGCAGCGTCGCCGCGGCCCCCAACAGGATTGAGGTGATGATGACCAGCGGCGTCAGCTTGGAATCAATGAACGCACGGGCGATGCGCCCCGCGAATCCCAGGTGGGCCGGTCCCGGCTTGGAAGAGTCTGTGCTCACGGGTGGCCGCTACTTGGTTTGCAGAGGTTGACCGTCGCGGAGGGTTTCCGCACCTTCGACGATCACTGTTTCGCCCGAAGCCAGGCCGGCCAGAATCTCAATGCCTTGCGAGGTCTGTTTGCCGGAACGCACCAGCCGCATCTGGGCTTTGCCATCGGTGGCGATAAACAGGATTTCAAGCTGGCCGCGCAAAACCAGCGCCGGCGGCGGAACAAAGAGGAAGGCGGCCTCGCTCAACGGCACCTCGAGCCGGCCAAATTGCCCGGTGCGCACTCCGGCCGTTTCCGACAAATCCAACTTCACGCGCACCGTGCGCGACGCCGGATCGGCCGCAGGCGAGATTTCCGCCACCGTGCCGGTGATGGGGTTGGCCAACGTATCCATCCGCACAGCAAGTTTCGCCTCCGGCTGGACGTGGCCGGCGAGAAGGGTTGGCACATCGGCCACCAAACGCAGGCCGGTCCGTCCCTCGAGTTCGAGGAGGGGCTTGCCAGGCATCGCGAGATCGCCTTCGTCAGCGAGTTTGCGGGCGATGACACCATCGAATGGGGCAACGATCTTTGCGTAACTAGAAAGGGCCTCCGCCTCAGCCACGCCAGCCTTGGCAACGGTGTAACGTGTTTGCGCCGCATCGAACTCAGCTTGCGTGACGGCCCCCTGCTTGCGCAGATTCGAGATGCGCTTGAACTCAAGTTCCGCCTGCCGGAACGTGGCGCTGGCCTGGTCGAGCCTCGCCTGAATCTCCTGGGTGGCCAGTTCCACCAGCACATCTCCCTGTTTGACAGACTGGCCGAGCGTGACCGGCAGGCGCGTGATGCGACCGCTCACCTTGGCTTCGATCACCGCCTGGAGCTTCGGTTGCACCGTGCCAACGACTTCTTCGATGGCCGGCTGCTTCACGGTATCGATCTTCTGCACGCGAACGACCGCCACCGGCAGTTCGATGCCGGGGGCAGCCTGCGGTTCATGCTTCTTGCTGCAGCCAGTGGAGAACGCGATAAGGCCGGAAACAAACAGGCTGAGCGAGGTTATTAGCGCAGAACTAAGGGGGGTTCTCATTTCGATTTCGATGGGGATTCCAATTGCGGCAACGCGAGCGCTTTGCGCAGGGCGGCCACGGCAATTTGCTGGTCGGCCTCGGCCTCGGCGCGCCGCACACGAGCAGCGATAAGGGCGGTCTCCGAATCGATCAACTGCGTGGAAAGGGCGAGTTCCTGCTCGAAACGAGCGCGCGTCAACTCAGCGCTTTCCGCCGCCTGGCCGATCACCTGTTGGGTCACCTTGAGACGCTCATTAGCTGCGTTGAGATCGAGCCGGGCCCGCTCGACTTCGAGGTCCAGCGCCAGCCGCAGCTTGCGCTCTTCTTCATGAGCAGATTCGAGATTGGCATTGGCTTCCTGCACCTTGGCGCGGGTCAGTTTGCCATCCCAGATATCCCATTGCAGCAACGCCCCGGCGGTGTAGCTCCCGCCCCCGTTGTCATACTTCCACCCGTAGTCGTAGTCCAGGCTGCCAAAGGCGCTCACGCGCGGGCGGTAGCCTCCTTTGACTCCGCGCAACTGCTCCTGGGCGGCTCGCTCGCGCTGGCGGGCAGCGGCTAACTCGGGGCGTCCGGAGAAATCACCCGAATCAGGGGCGCTGGCGGTGGGCGCGCTACCGGCCACCTCGAATTCACCCTGCTCGATTCCCAACAAGTTGCGCAGCGCGCGCACGGCCAGGGCGCTGGAATTGCGGGCACGGACCAAGTCCTCGCGCGCCTGCGCCAGGCGCACTTCGAGATCCAACACATCGCTCTTGAGAAGCGTGCCGCCATCCAGACGCTTCTGTGCGGTGGCAACGCTCGTTTCATACGAATTCACTGCCGCCTCGGCGGCGCGGATGAATTGGCGTGTCTTGAGGACGGTATAGAAGGCGCGAGACACCTCGAAGCCAAGCGCATTTCGGACGGCGTCATTGTCCTGCCGGGCAGCTTCGGCATTTGCTTTGGCCGCGTTGCGCCCTGCCGTATTCTTGCCGCCGGCATAAAGCGGCACAGTCACCAACCCGCGCACGTTGAGGTCATCCACCCCGGGCACATCGTTGAAATTGAGCGATGAATTGAATGCACGCTGGTTGAGGATGTTGCCAAAGGCCAACATCGGATTATCCGTCCCCGAATAGCTGGACAGGAACTGCAGACGCGGCCAGAAAGCGGCATTAGCCTGCTCGAGCCCGGCCTGGGCGGCGGCGATGCGCTGCTGCGCCAGGCGCGCGTCCGGGTTTGAAGTCAGCGCCTCCTGCAGCGCGCGCTCAAGGGTCCAAGGCTCGGCGGCGAGCGCCAACAGCGACCACGAAAGCAACAGCCCGCAAATCCCCAGTCGCTTCGTCATTTCGAGCAGCAGGAGCCGCTGGTCTTCTGCGAATCGCAGCACGAGTTGCCCACACCGACTTTCTTGAGAATGATCTCCAGCGGGCAGAAGTTCGTGAAGGACGATTGCAGCAGGTTGAAACCGACGAACGCCGTGAACCAAAGCCAGTATGGGCTATGGTAGTGCGCCAGCAGCAAGCTGGCGAGGACGAAGGCGCCGGCAAACCCGCGGATGATGAGTTGCATTTTCATGGAAGAGGACTCGTGTTGTTCTGATTTAGTGTAAACCGCTTGCGAACAGCGCTCCGGCAATGCTGCCGCAGATGGTGCTGCTGAACGGGTTGCTGGTCAATGGACAAGTGCCGCTCGAACAGCCGACAAACTTGTAGAAGGCGAAACCCACGACGCCGCCCACAACCACCCCGATAACGATGCGAAGAATCATACTTAATTCTCTTTTCAGTTCTTAACAACACTGAGCCGCGAAAGCCCGAAAAGTTACAAACCCCGGTAACTGTTCAGGTGTGGCACAGACATCCGGTCCAATGCCACTAGAATTTCATTCCCAAGAATACCCGAGAAACCGGTCCAAGCCTTTTTTCCGTAGGAACATCCGATAATAGCTAAACGTTTCAGTGCCGGGTTCCGTTCGTTGGTGGAGGATAATGGCCAGGCGGGAGACTTGACCTGCGGCGCGGGGACTATGGCGCTGGTCTGTTTGGGGAGGTTGTTCCAGCCGTTGATATGCTGCCGAGTTACCAAGGACTCGCGAATGCGCCCCTTGTCGCGGCGGGCGCCCCAGCCTGAATTCCCGTCCTTCGGACTCAGTTAGGAGGTTTTACCAGCGTTTGCACAGCCAGCCGACCGCCCACAAGAAGACCAAAACGAGAGCACCTCCCATGGAATCGAGCAGAACGTCCCAGACCGATGCCTGGCGGGAGGGAACAAACGCCTGGTGCAACTCATCGCTTGCGGCATAAAACGCTGTCAGGACCAGAGCCAGCCCGGCTTCGGACCAGTGCCAGGGAAGCGCATTACCCTTGCGCGGTTTGCGTAGCGCACGCCAGAGCAACAGCGCCAGAACGGCATATTCGGTCAAATGCGCGCATTTGCGAACAAAGACAACGGCCGCGTGGAGCGTCTCGGCGGATACGTGAGGAAAGAGCCATTGCACGATCGGCCCGATGAGGCGCGATGAACGCGAGAACGACCCTTGGTCACTGGAGGCGATAAAGATAAGCCCCATGCAGACTAGCACGGGCAACCAATACCTGATGAAGACTCGCAATTTCAGCACGGCGCATGGAACCAGAGTTCCCGAGAGTGAGGCAACCGCAATTATTTACGCTGGCGCGAGCACATCCATCTGATCTTCCTTGCGCAAGTCCACCTTGGGATCAACGCAGCGGCCACCGAAAAAGCGCCGGGAACCAAGAGTGCTGGACGAAGGCGGCCGTGTGCCGGCTTGTGGCGGGCTAGATTTGTGTAAAGACGTAGAGGAGCAGCACAACGATCACAAAACCGACGAAGCCGGCCACAACCCAGAAAACCTTGTTGACGTTGTCGCCTTTCTTGGAAAAGCCGGACCCTTTCGTATCGAACCCGCCGGTGCGGGCGCCTTGTTCGAGCTCGTTCAAGCTCACGCCTCGTTGCATGACCATGGTCTGATCAACGTGCTTCTTGCTGGTCGTGGCGGGGGTGTCCGTATCCAACCGCATCTCGATTTGGCCCAGGCGCAGAATCTGACCGGGTTTGATGACGCTCTCGCTGACTTTCTCCCCGTTGATGAATGTGCCGTTGGTGGAGTTCAGGTCGCGAACCAACACCTCGTTGCCGCGCAGCAGAACCTCGCAGTGATGACTCGATACCGAGGCCTCGGCAATCTGAAACGTGTTGTCCTCGACGCGGCCGATGGTGGTTTTATCCACCTTCAACTCTTGCGTGCGTCCGGTCATTCCTGCACTGAGGACAACAAGTTTCGCCATAAATCACTTAGATAATGCGATTATCGTCACGAACCGATTCAAGTCAAATGGAAACGGGAAACGGGAAACGTGATGCGTGATGCGTGATGCGTGAAGGGAAGACCAGAAGGGGCCTGGATACTGCGCTGAGAATTCACATTTCACATTTCACGCATCACGCATCACGTTTCCCGCATCACGCATCACGCATCACGCATCACGTTTCCCGCATCACGTTTCCCGCATCACGTTTCACTTCTTCTCAATCATCGCGCGGAACCGGGCAAACAATTCGGTGGAATCGTGCGGTCCCGGCG
>JBAXTC010000408.1:0-7164 GCA_037130375.1 Verrucomicrobiota bacterium
CGATGCCCGCCAAACCGCCCGGCAGGAGAGGTATCGAGCCTTGGAGCGCGCTGAGTTCTTCCACCTTTCGGATCTCCTGTCTGCGGAAGTCCAGCAAACGAGAAGGGAATTGCCTCTGTGATTGAAAAATTCATTCGCATTCAAAATGTAGGCCGGTTTCGGGACTGCAGACCAAAGGGAGATGTCTCGTTTCGTAAACTCACCCTGGTCTTCGCCGAAAACGGCAGGGGCAAGACAACGCTATGCGCCATCCTGCCTTCACTCCAAAGCGGCCACGCCGCCTTCATCTCCGAACGCAAGACGCTCGGCACCAGCGGCATCCAGACAGCTTACGATTTCTGTTGCTTGGTGAGCCACGTTGGAGCATGTTGTTTCCGGAACGACAACGTTCTAAAGACCGTTACGCCAGTAGGCTGGCAAAAGACCTCCCCACAGGCCCGCAAGGGCATGTGGTTTTTTTCCTTTTATGAAGAAAACTGCATTGCTAATTGATGGCGGATGGTTCGCCAAAGGACTCGGCGATATTTTAGAGATTCCTGGCGGCTGGCCTTCTGCACAGCAGATTCGCAATAATGCTGTCTCCGTGGTCGAGTCCGATGAGGATTTGTTCCGCATTTTTTATTACGACAGCGATCCATGCGGCCAAACCGTGTTTAATCCCATAGTTGGATCAAAATTGGATTTTAAGACTACCAGAGGTTTTGTCGCCCGGCGGCAATTCCTCTTCGAACTGGGCCAGTTACCCTTCCTTGCTTTGCGCCGAGGCGAGGCAGTTGCCCGTGGATGGGAATTCACCGAGGCCTACAAGGCCTTGCTAATGAAGGGTGGCGCTCAAAACCCGCCCCAGCCACGCGATGTGTTCCCCAGCATCCAGCAAAAAGGCGTGGACATGAGGATTGGAATGGATGTCGCCACCTTGGCCCTGAAGAAACTCGTCGAGCGCATCATACTCTTCTCGGGCGATACCGACATGATTCCCGCCATGAAACTCGCCCGCCGCGAAGGCTTGCAGGTTTTCGTCACCAAACTCGACCCCTGGCCGCTCAAACACAACCTCATCGAAGACAGCGACGGCGTTCGCGTGCTGACTCCCAAACCATGAGCCAAACCAATCTCAATCTCGCTGCCAAAGCCACCGACCCGGTGGAATGCCTCGGCCAGCGGTTCCCCTGTGACGAGGCGCGGCGGGAGCATTTCCTAAAACTGCTCGCCCAGAAACTCAAAGACCCGGAGTTCCGCAAGATCGAGGGTTTTCCTATCGGCAAGGACGAGGACATTCTCGCGTTGTCCGACCCGCCTTACTACACCGCCTGCCCCAATCCGTGGTTGGGCGAGTTCATCAAATGCTACGGCACGCCTTACGATCCGAAGAAGCCCTAACACCGCGAACCGTTCGCGGCGGACGTGAGCGAGGGCAAAACCCATCCCATCTACACCGCCCACTCTTACCACACCAAAGTCCCGCACCGCGCCATCATGCGCTACCTTCTCCACTACACGAAGCCGGGCGACGTGGTATTTGACATGCACGGACAACCTGGCGGGTCTCAGGTAAACCGCATGCTCAGTGGCGTGTTCTACATAGCGTCACAACACAGCGAGTGCAGTCCTTGGTATAATCTGGAGAACAAGCTCGACCGCTTGTCGGAGACGTTCCGTCAGGCCCGACCTCATGCTCATCTCCCCCTAATCGCCACGGGGTCGGCAGATTCCAGGATTCTGAAAGATGAATCCCTCGATTACGTTTTCACTGACCCTCCATTCGGCGACAACATCTACTATGCCGACATGAACCTCATGCTGGAATCGTGGCATCGCGTCTTTACGCAGAGCGAGCCAGAGGCGATTATCGACAAGCATAAAGGGAAAGGTCTTCCGGAGTATCAGGCTCGCATGCTCCGTTGTTTCCAAGAATACTTCCGCGCATTGAAACCCGGCAGGTGGATTACCGTAGAGTTTTCAAACTCTGAAGCTTCAGTCTGGAATGCGATTCAAACCACGATGCAGGAAGCCGGCTTCGTCGTCGCAAATGTTGCGGCGCTGGACAAGCAACAGCGAAGTTTCCGTTCAGTCACGACGACAACCGCCGTCAAACAAGACCTCGTCATATCAGCTTATAAGCCAAACGGTGGCTTAGAAGAACGCTTTGCCAAACGCGGCGAGACCGAGGAAGGGGTTTGGGATTTCATTCGCACGCACTTCAAGAATCTACCAGTTGTGAAAGCCAAAGGCGGCCAAATGGAGTTCATCACCGAACGCGACCCTCGCATTCTCTACGACCGCATGGTGGCGTTCTATGTCGGCCACACACATCGGCCAGTTGCCCATCTTCGTGGAAGACGAACGCAGCGCCATCAACTGGCTGCGTAGTTTTCTCAAAGACCGCCCATCAACGTCTCAGGACATCCAGCCGGATTTCATGCAGCAACTCGGCGCGAGTTGGAAGAAATGGGAAGCCCGCCCAGAAATGAGCGCGTTGCTCGACCAGAATTTCCTTTGCTACGACGGTCAGGGTGGCGACGTGCCCAGCCAGATTCACAGCTATCTGTCCACCCAGTTCAAGGAATTGCGCAACCTTCCCAAGGACCACGCTCAGTTGAAGGCCAAGGCCAGGAATCGCTGGTACGTCCCCGACCCGAAGAAGAACGTGGACGTGGAAACCCTGCGCAACAAGCGCCTCTTGGAGGAATTCTGGTCGTACCTGCCCGAGGGCTACAGTCCGCCTGCACTGACGGCCAACAAGGGCCAAACCTTGCCCGGGCTGACCGTCCCGCGACCCAAGATTCCCAAAGGCAAGAAGCTCAAGGAACTTCGCACCGAAGCTGTCCGTGTCGGCTTCAAGCACTGCTACCAGCAGAAGGATTACACCACCATTCTGGTCGTGGCCGACATGATCCCCGATTCGGTGCTGAACGAAGACGAACAATTGCAGATGATATACGATACCGCCGTGACCCGGAGCGGTACCGCAGAAGCGCAATCACCGAATTAAAGCGTATGATCAAAGAAGTTCGATTAGAGAACTGGAAAAGCTTCCCGAAGGCAACGCTCTACCTGGACCCGCTTACCGTCCTGATTGGCACGAATGCCAGCGGAAAATCCAACGTTTTGGATGCCCTGGAGTTTCTAAGCCAGATCGCCCAGGGCAAGGAAATCCCTTCGATTTTGCAGAGTGATCCCAAGGCTCCAAGGTTTCGCGGCGGCGCTGAGTGGGCCGCCCTCAAGCCGGAAAAGTCCTTCACCGTTTCGGCTCTTATCGAAGGGGAAGCGCATAAACTGGATTTCCTCTACAGCATCACGATTCAGACATTGCCAAAGCCTAAACTGATGGCCGAGTCCCTGCTGCGGTTGAAATACCGCCCGCGCTCCAAATCCCCACCCAGCACCCTCAAACTGTTCTGGACCGAGCCGTGCGGGGAGGATGATCCGGCCTTTCCCGAACCCGGCAGCGTGACCCGCGAGCGCATCCACCCCTACGTCATCCGCACCGAGAAACGCCAGGCCATCGACCTGGACGGCAACCCGTTGTTCAAGCCGCGCATCACCAAGCTGGTTGGCGTGCGTTGGGAGGGACACCAGGACCAGAAGCAGCTTTACGACGCGGTCACGGAATACGTGCGCGAAGGCTACAACCAGGCCATGCGCGAGAAAAAGACCTACATTGGGTTTTTGATGATCCTGATGCAGCGGCTGGTCACCAGTTCCACCCGCGCCATCATCACCACCCTGGAGAAACGCCAGGAAATTCTGACCGCAGATGACGCAGATGGGCGCAGATATGAAGAAGATACAAATTATTTGCGTATATCTGCGTCATCTGCGGTTAATTCCTTTCCCTCCCCCTCTGCGGTCGAGGAACTGGCGGAGTTGGACGGCCAGGAGCAATTGGAAACTCTGCTGCACGATCGGCAAGTGGCTCTAAAAAATGAGCGGTCAGAAGTGGAGCGGTTGCTCACCGCCGCCCGGAAGGTCGAGGCGCGCGGCCCGGACGCCAAGGCCGAAACCTTGCTTGAGTGGGTTTACAAATTCCAGAAGGAGGAAGGCGACCCGGACATCAAGCTGCTGGTATTCACGGAGTTCGTCCCCACCCAGCGAATGCTCGCCGAATTCCTCACGAATCGCGGCATCGCGGTCGCCTGCCTCAACGGCAGCATGAGCATGGAGGAACGACAGCAGGTGCAGGAAGAGTTCGCCAAAGGAGCCCGCATCCTGGTGTCCACGGATGCCGGCGGCGAGGGCCTCAACCTCCAGTTTTGTCACGTTGTTGTCAATTACGACATCCCGTGGAATCCCATGCGGATCGAGCAACGGATTGGCCGCGTGGATCGAATCGGCCAGAAGGCAGTTGTCCGCGCCGTCAATTTTCTGTTCGAGGACAGCGTGGAATTTCGCGTCCGCGAGGTTCTGGAACAAAAGCTCTCTATCATTCTCGAAGAGTTCGGCGTGGACAAGACCAGCGACGTGCTCGATTCCGTTGAGGCCGCCCGCATGTTCGACACCCTCTATGTCGAAGCCTTGCTCCACCCCGACCGCATTTCGCAAACCGTTGACCAGGTGACGGAAACCATCAAGGCGCGTGCCGGCGAAGCCCACTCCAAAAACTCGCTTCTGTCCAACGGCGGCACCTTGTCGCCGGAGGAGGCAAGGCAAACCCTCAATCACCCGCTCGCCGACTGGGTGGAGCGGATGACAGAGAACTACCTCGATGCCTTTGGCGGCAAATACGAGGCCGAACTCGACGGCATCCGTATCCAGTGGCCGGGGGAAACGCAGATGCGCCGTTACGCGCTGCCCACTCGCACCGCCATGCCGGTGCCCAAGGCGGAATTGCTGCGCCTCGACCATCCCAAGGTGCGCGGCATACTTTCCCGCCTACCGCGCTATGTGTCCGGGATGCCCGTGCCGCGCGTCCGCTTTTCCTCGCTTCCCGGCAACCTCTCCGGCATCTGGTCGCTCTGGGAAGTCAGCATCGTCACCCAGGACCGCCAAAAGCGCCGCATGATGCCACTCTTTGTCCATGACGACGGCCGGATGCTAGCGCCGACAGCCAGGTTTCTTTGGGAACAACTCTGCATCGAACCGTGGCGAGTCGAGACCGTCGCAGAGGAATCGCTCCCAGCGGAAGCCGACCAAGCCACCGAGGCGCTCGCTCGCGAGCATTGTCGCGATCTCTATCTTGACATGCGCCAGCGGCACTTGGCCCAGCTCCAGCTCGAAAAGCAAAATGCCGAATACAGCTTCCGCTCCCGCCGCAAGATGCTCCAGGGTATCGGCCTTCCTGAAGTCCGCGGCTACCGCCTGCGCCAACTCGCCCAGGAGGAAGCCCAATGGGTGGAGGAGTTCAAGCGCCAGAGCCAGGTCCTGCCTCGACTCACCCCGTTGCTCGTATTGAAAATCTGCTGACCTATGTCTGAATGGCGCGAGCAAATTGTCCGGCGTTTTGTGCCCAGAGTGGCGCGGGTCACCGCCGTCTCTGACCCTGATGGTTTGCTCCGCCATCCCGGCGTTATCCAAGCCATCCAGGCCAGCGGCTTTTCCATCGTCCAGTTTGAAGACTCCGTCTCCTTCCGCTACGACTACGAAAGCCGATTCCGCTCCAAGTGGGATGCTGGCGGCGAAGCTGAGCTGGTCGTAGTCTTCAATCCCGGAGAACGCGAATTTGAAACCTTGCCGACGGACGTGCTTGCCAACGCTCAGCGCCTTGCCTTCACGCTCAAGGACATTTTCCCGAAGCTGTCATATACGGTCGTTTCCCAACTTGAGACCATTTATTTCGACCCGCTTTATCGCGCTCAGCAGCAATACGCATCGTCTTCCCAGAACGAAGCACAAACCCTTGGCTTCGTTCTACTACACGTGTTTCAAATCGAGCCGGCCGTTATCAAGAGCCTGCCCGACCTGCTCAAAATGCTTTGCGAACGGCACTACCGGAAACTGAGCATTCCGCCGTTGCTCGACGATTATCTGGTCGCGGCTCTGCGCCAAAATTCTGATTTCAAGGATTGGCCGCTGGAAATCATCGTTTCCAATCCTGCCGCGTTCTGGGAATTTCTGGATGAGCGTTGGCCCGTCTATGTCCGGCTGTCAAAAGGCGGCACTGAGAACTTCCAGGAGACGCACCATGCTCTCAAATATCCCGGTCCGGCGTTGTTGCCGTTCGGCCATGATGCGGTCCGTGTCCACATTGATAATTTGTTCGAGGATGGCCTGCTGACGCCCGTTGAATGGGATTGGAGTCAGGCCCTCGACCAAAAGTGGATTCGAGTTGGCTTGCTCGGCAACAAGGTGGAGAACACCGACCTGCGGTTTGAAGAGTTGGGCAAGAGCCTCTTCACAGATTGCCCGGACAAGAACGCCGCGCCCCAGGACTGGCTCGCGTTCGCCTACCGTTACGCGCAGTCCCGGATGCTCTGGACGCAGATCAGTGCTGCCAAGCGAACCCAGTTTCAAAAGCAGTTCCCGGAACTGTGTATCTTTGCCAATCAGCAGTTCTACGCCTGGCTCGCCGCCAATTACGGCAGCATATTCAATTATCCGCCGAGCACGCCGTTGATGGTGCATCACATCCCCGGCTGCATTTCCCATCGGTTCAAGAGCAATCAGTGCCAGCGCGCCGCCTTTATTCTCGTGGACGGACTGGCCATCGACCAATGGTTGATTCTCAAGGACGTGCTGAAAGCGCAGAGCTTGAAGGCACCGATAGAGGAAGACGCTCTGTTTGCTTGGCTGCCGAGCATCACATCCATCTCACGGCAGGCCGCGTTGCCGTATTTATTCCGACCCGGTGCTTAACAAGACATGTCTGGCGGCATTTCCTGAGACTCTCGTCTGGGATCATCCCGGCCTGCCCGATGGCCTCAGCACCTTGCTCGCACCCCACGGCAAAGCGTTCTCGCAGAAGGACACCACGCTGCTCTGCCATGGCGGTCCGGCATTGGAGGAAGTTTGCGTTCCTTTCATTCGCATTCCGTGTGGTGGTGCAAAAACGAACTGACCATGCGCGCCAAAGTTGAAATAGTTTTCCGTCGCAAAGTCCGGGCCATCTGGCTCCATCACGGCATGGACCTAGCCGCGCAGGGCCTTCCATGGAACGTCGCCAAGCCTGTCTTGGTGGAGTCCGTCGCGGCCGAGAATCCCGGCGCCGAGACCATTCGAAAGGTATTG
>JBAXTC010000409.1:0-7157 GCA_037130375.1 Verrucomicrobiota bacterium
GTGCAGTATTTCGGTAACTCTCTCGGTTTTGCAAGCCCCGATATTCTGCGCTGTCATTGCCGACATTGCCGTGCCAACCGCAAACGATGCGTGTCCAATTGAGAAGCCGATTATCGGCGATTGGAATTGTGTTTGAGAACAATGACACTTACTGTTATGGAGGCACCTTACCCGTCGGTCGACTGTACATTCTGGTGGCAATCACGCGTGGACACGGAGTGTTTGATCCGTATTCTTGACGCGGTTTCCAAGGGCCACGTAGTAGCGGTTGTGGAACAACATTGTATCCTACCTCATGTCCACCGGTATCCGGACCAGTGCGCGCGATTGATTAATCTGGACTGCAGTTCGGATCTGGGCGGCTTGGAAGATATCTGTGTCGACGGCTATCCGGGGGGGGACTTCCGGCGGCTCGAGTTCAGCCCGGAATCGTGGGTTGATTATGTCGATGTGCGCAACAAGAAGACTTTTGTTTGGGGCCATCCACGCGTTAAATGCCCAACGGATGATTACTGCTGCGTCGATTACGACAACCTTGGCCGGGACATTCCGTTTCCGCTGATTCCACAACGCACCGGTTCGCCTTGGCAACAACCGTACAATTACCGCACACAACTCCCGATTACGGCATCGACCTTGGGAGCGTATGCGCTGTTAGCCCTGCCATCTCGCCGCGCCGGTCCAATGCTGACGCGGCAGCATCGTTCATCGGCATCGTCCGCTCACACAAAGTGCCGGTTGTGGATTGCCTGCGTGAGAACTTTACATTGCACATATTCCCAGATCTTGGCGAGGATTTGGCCCGAGCATTTCCTGCGGCTAATCGGGACAGCCCCCCCCCCAAACATCATGGCACCAACATAGGAGGACTCATGAAGGGACGTTATCTTTCGATCGACCCAGATGTTCATTTCAGAAGAACCGTTGACATCGAGTTTGTAAATCGCGTCCTGCAATCCCCCCCGACGACATTGCGACCGCCGTCCACCACCACATTTTGCCGCACTGCCAGCGATATGCAGGCGAGTGTGTACATCTGGTCAACCCCGATGCCCATTCTGATCTGGGTGGAGCCCTCCCTTTCTACGATTCGGCGGACGCCTTCGCGCGCCGGGCACTCGAACTGCATACTTGCTCTTGGGGTGATTGTGTTGGTTTCGACAATCCACATGAATGTGCCCCCGGCCTTCCCCGATGCCGAGTGTGGTGAGAAGAATCAATGTGATGCATTTAGTTCCTACAAACCGTTCGAGGCCATCGATCGGCTTCGCTGGGCAAAACTGCAGGACTACAAAGCAGAAGGTCCACATTATGGGATCGACCTGCGCAAAGTCCGTGCGGCTTCGATTGTGCTCAGTACCGACGTTTCCGGACCTGACGCGTTCGATTCCTTCGTGTCACTTGTCGGGGGGCATGAGATAGAATTGTTCGATCTACTTCGGGAGAATCTAACTGTGGACAAGTTGAAGCGGGGAAAGGTAGATTATCGAAAGCGACAACCGCGTGCAAGTTATGCTACGTTCATCGCGGGTGAGGATCTGGCTAAGGAAGTCGTCGGAAAACGGTTATCACTTCTACCATGGGAATCACGCCACTATTGATACGCCCCCCCCCTACGAACTTGAGGAGTCTATGTTAGCACCGCCACCCGTGACTGGCAACCCGGTTAAATCACTCTTATCCGCTCTGTACGGACCAGGCGTTCTGCAGGCCCAGGTCATGGCCATGCTTCTGACGCAATATGTTGTGGTGACTGCACTCGATCGGAACCTGCGGGTTCAGAGCAAAGCGAGTCATCGTGTCGGAGTTCTCAACCGGACCTACGCGCATGTTCTGAGCGTTTACCTGAAGGTGCTGGTGGAGGAAACCAGGAAGGCGGTCACAACTGGCGACGCGCGATTCTTCAGGGACTTCGCCCTTGCTCTGGAAGAACAGCATCGCAGTTCACACGGGCGAGATCCGATGCGTTGATACCTGATGATGCATACGCTGCGGCGAGAAGCCCCCAAAACCGCAAGACAGCACCAACAACGTCTGGTCGAGGAGGTTCGGTGTAATGTTAGTGAACGGCATGTTTACCGAGTTTGCAAAGAGCTTGGTATTCCGGTCGCGAAGGCGCGGGAAGGCCGCCCACCCAAAACTCCGACACAACCGCGAGATCATGGTCGTAGTTCTCCACAAAAACCCGGGTAGAATGCAGGCAATTATGAGAACATCGACTCTACCACAGCACATCGAAGCCACGCGTAATCTGCCTCGCGCCGGATTCACAGCGACCGAGACCAGCAGAGTTCTTGTTGTTTCCTGCCCTGCAAATTGGCGCGTCCTCCACCCTCGATTCTGCCTCGTTTGGTAACTCACTCATCCCCGCAGCGTAAACCTAACGATTCCTGGAGCCGGAAATGAAATGCATCCAACTCCCAGCGGAACCTCACCTGCGCGTCCAGTTCATCCGCGACCACTACGAAACGCTAACAATGAAGCTGGCCGAGGCGGGGGTCACATCCTGCATGGCAAAGGGAATCCCGGAAGGGTTTATCGACCCCCGCTATGCGGCGGCTTACCTCCTGAAAAGTGGGTGGATGCGGTTTCTTCCAGAGTCCCAGACTCTCCTGGTTATACAGGCAGACGGTTGCTACGTGGAAGCATCCGACGGTGATATCTGTGTGAGCATGTCTCGAATCATGCACTATCTGGGCCGGCAAGCAGGGTTCGGTCGTTTCTTTGTGGACCTGACCCCGGGCCGTTTGATTCAAACTATGAGAGATGTCGCAACTGGGAGGCAGTTTTGAGCATTGAGGACACGATGGACGGTGCGGACACAAACCACGCTGCTACGCGGCTTACCGCCACAACCACCACCGCGCCCGTGTGCCAATTCCCAATGGCTTCCTTCCCGACGACCCTGCAGCACATCTACAGGGACCTTGCCTCTGAATACGCCGTCGCCCCGGAAACGGTGGGTGTGGTTTGCCTATGGTCCTTGATGCGTGCTGCTGCTCCAGGATCACGCCTCCGCGGGCATGCCGAGGAGATTCCCATCAACCTCGATTTTGACTCACTGTTCTTCGTGGAACATGGCAACACGCCCCTCGCCCCCCTGCTGGATCGCATCCTGGAGCCTGTCATGCAGACGCAGGCAGGCCTGGTGGAGGCATTCAAACGCTTCGACCCAAACAAACTGGCCTTGCGGGAGGCTCAACTGAAAAGGGAGTGCGACCTGACGGTCAGACGCAACCAATTCCCCGACCCCGCACATCTTGGCTTCCTGCGCGTCCAGCTCGACCTCATTCAGGCGCAGCGGCGACCGATTCTCATGATCAGGGATCGGTCGGCAGATCAACTTGAAGACTGCCTGCCTCACTGCCTGGACAAGGCTCCTGGGGTTGTCTTCACTGATGCACGCTTGGCCACAGAGAACCTGGAGCGTCGGGCCAAGGCGATTTCTGATGGCACAGAGGAGGCCAATGAATGGGATCCGATCACTGGTTCGGGTGATGAGGCATTGTCAGCAAGTAAGATTTCTGCGTCCCTCCTATCGCAACTGGCATGGCTCTGCTGCTGTGATTCAGCGTTCCTGGACGAACATATCGACGACTGGAGCCAGACGTTCCGCAACTCCTTCTTCCTCAATGTTCATGACGTTCAGACCATCGACCGAAAAGCCATAACCCGGGAACTGGGGCCTTGGGATTCAATGGTTCGCCATGCTTTGGCACCCCGGTTGACGCGCTCTCATCCTGTATGGACCATGACCCCGAAAGCGGCGAGCGAACTGGCGTCAGGTGCAATGGCTTTGTCTGCGGCACAGCCTGCGACACCTTTCTCGCTTTCACCAACTGCCATCACGGGAATGTGTGGACGCCTCGCATTGGCCCTCCAGGCGGGTTTACAGCCTCCCCGGACAGAATTGCCATCTGAAACCGTGGAATGCGCCCTTGCGACGCTGCAATGGCTCATTGCGGAACGAGAGAGCGTGCTCCAGGGGTGTGTGGCCAGGACGCAGGCGATTCGGGATGCTGCGGCTGAGGTGGCCATGCTGAACCGGATTCGGAGCCGGGGTGGTCGGATGCGTCGCCGGTCGCTGGTGCGCATGTATTATCAGCAGCGGCAGGAGATTCACGCGCCGGTATTGCGACGATTGATAGCAAAAGGTGAGGCATTCATAGACGAGGAGGGGTTTATGTGTCTGACCGAGCCGTTTGATCATGCCCTGATTGAACAAAGCATCGACCTCCGAACCTATTGACGCGCTGACGCCCTCATCGGCAAAGAGAATATCAAGCAAAACTAAACCCAAAAAGGAATCCAAATGGAGCTATCAAAACGACGACAAAGAATCAACAGTCTGGCCATACCGCTACCGCGATTCCCGGACCTCCTGCCCAGCAAGCCAAAGGATGCCTACCCGATCGACCCAGAATTAGAGGAATACGACCTGCGCTTTAAGGCGACATGTGCAGCATTTCAAGGCAAGGTCGCTATCGCCCAGATCAAGGCCATGGTGGTCCTGCCAATGGCCTTGCACCCAGCCTTCCACGAGGAGGCCTTGCTGCAATGCAAATCCTTCATGGAAGGCTTCTCCCGGACCACCCAGATCGCGTTGAACGATTACCTGGATAAACATGGTGCGCCGCCAACTGCGCCCGAGGGCCGAATAGCCTTCGACATGGAAGTCAGACTGCCATCAGTAGATTCCTCCTCCACGGTGAGCCCTGCCGAGCCGCAAATCACGATCAATCCCGCAATGCTGGCGGCGCAAATCAATTAAGCGCCCGGGGGATGGACCGCGCCGGCCTTTCTTGCAGCCAGCGGTGCCTCCTGTTGCGATTGTTGGTGACCCAGGCGCCGGCGGATATCGGGCTGCTGAATATTAAGGACATTTTCAAGCACCGAGCGCGAGGCTGAAATGCCTCCCAGCCCCGCGATCTCATCGCCCGTTCGCTCCGGCTCGCCCATTCGCTTGGATGCGGCCACCAGAGTCTTGGCCCGGTCGATGGCCGGGGCGATCTTGGCATTGGCCCCACCATGCCGCACTCGGGTGAGGGCATCTCCCATGAGAATGCTCTCGAATTCACCCGAAGACCCAGCAACCCGATCGATTGAATTCCTGGTTGCGGTGAGGCCGGCCATATAGAGAACTTCCTGGGAACCGAAGTTATGGCCTGCCCGGAGCAGAGCCTGTGCATAGTCCTGTTCGTCCCCGGGCTCCTGTTCGGTGGATTCAAAGCGGGTTTGGGGAAACACCAGGAACGCAATGTAACTTTTCTCCCCGATTCGATCGCGAACGTTGAACCACAATTGCTCGTAAACGCCGACCACATTTTCCGGCAGGCTCAAGACCTCAGCGATTTGAGTCAGGTTTGTGTCCTGGCAGATCAGGAGCGCATTCAAGATACGCCGCTTGGCTGTGTTTGCAGGGTGGACAAGGGCGTATGCCTCGCACATCACGTCATCGCTGGAGTTGCGGGTAAAGTAGTAAAAGGCTCGGCGCAGGTTGACATCGAGCACGCCAGGAGGAATGGTGCGGCCGATGTTGACGAAGGCCATGACGAAGTTATAGCCGAACTCCGGGTCATTAAGGCAGACGGCCAGGCAAAGTTCTCGAAACGATCGTTCGGTCGGCCCTCGGACGGAACATGTGGCGTTCGGATACGGACCATCTACCGGAAGATAGCGGGTGAGTTCACGAATCGTTTTGGCCGTCATGCTTGATCGATTACATTGATTGCAGGTGCATCAGATCGACCAGATGGTATGACGATTGAGGAGGAAGTTCCAGGAGAAAGAGACCGGCCATTGTCAGGTTCGCGTGGCAGTCACCTGCCCATCCTGGAAGGTTAGTGCTCGTCAGAGGTTCGGCCAAGAAGCATTCCCGGTGGCGGGAGGGCCCATCAGCAAAAAAGATAGGATGTCAGGGGAAACGGGAGAAATCCAAACACTTCGGAGCCTGGTTGGGCTCTTAGAAAGGCCACCGTCGCTACGTTGCCGTGGTTGCCAGCTTGGCCAGCAACGAATCTACGTGGGCGCGAAAGGCAGGCAGTTGGTGGTCCAGCAAGATCGCCCAGCAGGCATTGAGAGGGTAGGCCACGGATTCGTTGTTATTGGGAGCAGCAATGCGTTTCCGGTTCCGCCAGTCTTTCGGTCTGTTCTCGGTATCCTCTGGCAGGGCCGGGATGCTTCCGAGCTGGCAGCTTTGAAGATCACCGTGGAGCACGAACGGCTTGACCCAGATTTGCGCCGCTTTGGTACGGGTGACAAGGGCGGTGACACCGGCTTTGTTGAACGCGTTGACCAAGGATCCGGAGGAGGTGCTCACTGAGAACAGCTTTTTCGTCGGGTGGAGCACTTGGATCGCGTCGATCCTGGAGTAGAGGCGGCCGCCTGGCGCAATGATGGCATAGCCAACATTGTTGCGTGAACAAATATTGGCGATGCGGGCCGCCACCTGTTTGTAGTGCGAGTCGGTGAAAGCGGTTTTGGTGCGACCGAATTCCCGCAATGTCTCGGTGTTTTCGTCGGGTTTGTTGCCGGCGGTTCTTTGGCGCTTGGTTAGATCGAGCCTGGCCATGGCCTGCGCATACGGGAAGTCGTTGAGGGTTACAAACGCGCGCTGAACCTGTCGTTGCGTGCTTACGTGGGTTCGTTTTCCGTTGACAGACTCGTAGCTCTCTTTGCGTATGTCGGGGACGGTTTCCGACAACGGGACATGCGTCCAGCCTGTGTGGCCGGCGTCCTCTTGTTTTTGGAAGAGAACGAGGTTGCACAGCGTGCTGCCTCCGGGGCACAGGTGCATGACTGCCACGCGTTCGCCCGGTTTGATGTTGAGTGCGAACTGTTTGGTGACGGTGGCATCGCGTGGCACTTCGGTCATGAGTGCCGCGCTAATGCGAGCTACGAGCCGGTCGCCTCTTTTGAGCAGGCGAAGCGACTGCAGTTTGAGGTAAGTCTTTCTGCTCTGCTTGTTTCGCGCCGTCTGGAATTCAAGGGTGCGATTAGGCCGGAATTGGACACCACTTTTGATGTCGAGTGGCACCTCGAGCGCGGTACTTTCAGAGAACGGGAGATGCCCGCGCAGAGTTACCGTTATGTTCCGTCTAACAGGTTCACCATCGGCCGCATCGGGAACCTTAAGCGTGGCGCGCAATTGGTTTCCA
>JBAXTC010000041.1:0-20426 GCA_037130375.1 Verrucomicrobiota bacterium
GGGGGTGCTGCCGGCCCCAGCACCACTTGGCGTGCGACTGAGCGACCGCGGGCAGGATCCCAAACAGATTGGGCCGCGATTCGGTAGCGATGACCGTTGACTTCACGTTCAAATACATGCATGTTCTTTCATGTAGCATGTTTATCGGTTTGACGTCAAGCTCATGGCATGTTTTCAAATGTTTTAGCTCCATTTCCCAGCCGGTCGCCTTCACAATTGCGAAGGTAGGGCTAGCATCAGGGCGTATCGCCATGCTAACTTCGCAGCGGCCCGGACCAAGCTCAGGCGGCTGCGCAGTGGGCTGAGGACACCTTGCAAGCTAATGGTTTCGTAGTCCTCAGGAGCGATGGTGATCACTTTGGTGTGCGCAGCGCTCTCCCAGTGCTTCTTAAGGCGAAAAAAGAGAGCGCTTTTTCCCGTGCCGCGCCGTCCAACGATGACCGCACGATCGCCGGATTCTATGAGGGACCGATAGTCCGGGCTTTCATAAAAGGCGGTTTCCAACATCACGTGATCGTATTCCGCTCGCAGGTCGCCTAGAATATTCGCCTTGGGAGTAGTATGTGGTCGCATATTTTTGCTGCGTTGAGACGCTGGGGTTAGCTCGGCATAAAGGGCATGGTTCACCCAGCGAAAAGGTCTTTCTGGGGGCTGGGGATGATTTCACCCTGCGCGGGGGCAGCGGAAGGAGTTTTGGCTCGCGGGTTGTTCGGCTTCTTTCTGCCGGCGGCGGTGAGGCCGACAAGACGCTCCTGCTCGGCCCGCTCAGCGTTCAGTTTCAGGAGGTGGGCGAGGACTTCGTCGCGGACGAGGTTGGGCCAACGATACCGCCAGGGTTTCTTGCGGCGGCGGCCGGTGTCCTCGGCGCCGTCTTCTTCGTCTTCGTAATCGAGCAGGAATTCGCACTGGCATTGGGGGATGAGGTCGGGCCAGCCGTAGGCTTCGAGGACGGCGCGGTCCATGGCGGCGTGGAGTTCGCGCAGGCGGAGAATGTCGGGCGAGGTTTCTTCGGGGTCGTGGAAGCGGTTGTAGGTTTTGGTGAGGCCCTGGTTGTTGCCCACCATTAGTGCGGCGCGGAGATCGTAATACTCCCGCCCCGCCGTCTCCAGCGCCGCGTTCGTCTCCCACCCCGCCGGAAACGGGAACGTCTCGAAACAGTCCGAAGGCGTGTAGCGCATATCGTCCTTCATCGAAGAGGCGAAGAATCTTGCCCACATTTCGTGAGGTCGGGATTGAAGAACGGCAAACGCACCATCTGAGTCCAAATCAAAAACAACTACCGCTTCTGAAAAGACGATTCCAGTCTCGGCAAAGGCAAAAGCCAACGCTTGGCCGACGCGCGACAAGCAGAGCACTCGCTGTTTTCTTGCCAACGCCGCATACAACTCGGGCCGGTGCGCTTGATAAGCCCACCACCTCTTCTTTAGAGGAACGTTGTTCGGATTGCTACCCAGGCTCAATCGCTCGGGCTTTACCTTCGATTGAACTATTGCTTTGAGCTCGGGCCACTTGTCTAGTCCGGGTTCATCCACAATGTCACTCAAGTAAATCACAAACCTCTTCGGCCGAATGTTAGGGTCAGTGTTGATTTCTTCGCCTACGAGATAGGCGTCCAGGCGGATGCCGGCGCGGAACGGCGCCTGGAAGATGCGAGGGTCGGTGGCCGTGACGCAGTTCCAGCGGAGCGTGTGGATGAAGGCGCTGAAATGGCGGGCGTTGTCGAAGCCGCGTTTGCCGATGGACTGCCAGGCTTCGCGGTCCAGGATTTCCGGCGCGAGCTCCAATTCCCACACGACCTCGAGGGGCTGGCCTTGGGCGTCGTCGTCAAGGCAGGCGAGGCGAACGAGAGTGCCGGAGCCGTTGGACTGTTTCTCGACTGGCCCCACGAGATAGGTGCGGGTGCGGACGCGGACAACCTGGCCGGCTTCGGGAACCCGGTTAGGGGTCGGCGGAGCAGCGCTTCTCGCTGGCTCGGGCGTGATGGTTGATTGGTTCACAACATTTCCCGGACGCATTGTATGGCATCGGGTTGCGGAGTGGAAGGAAAAGGAAGTATGCACAGCGATTTCGCAAGGGCATTCGGATTTGGATGTGGATGTGGGGCAGGAAGCCGGTTTGTTTTCCAGGCGAACCTCCCGCACGTTATTCGTCTGGGTCTCTCCGTCTGAGGCAAAGCATCGCCCTCAGGGCCACCATCGCTGTTTTTTGGACGGCGGCCCCGCTCTGCAGACCTGTTGACTTCAGCGAGTGAAACAAGGTCAGCGGTGGCGGGACGGAACAGACGCAGTCAGCGGAGATTCAACTTCGCGACGGGGATAATATGTGCCAGCCAATAAACCGTCCGTCAAAATGGGCGTTCAATGTCTGCACGGGTCCACCGTAATTTCCGCATCGGCTTTTATCAAGCGGTAAAACAACCACGACTTTCTCGCGCACATTTTGTGGTGCCAACGAAACCAGTTCGGCCTGCGTCACCCGGGTGTAGTGGCCCATCGCCAAACGCTCACTGTCACTTTTCTAACCCCTTCACAAATTCAACTTCGTGTTTCTTCATTCGGCAGATTTGAGATGTAGGTCCAACTGCGCATCGGCAACCGCTTGGTAACGACGCCCAGCAACCACTTGCTCCTGGCGACCAGATTAGCTTGGCCGTTTTGTTGACTCAGTGGAAGTGATTGTGCATCAGGCAATGCGCCTGCACATGCCACTCCGTCTGGGCGCACGCCTCTCCGAGCGTGGCGGGGAAACGCCGGCGGAGGTTTGGCTGCTAAATTATAGCTTGCGTCCAGGGCCGAGGCAAGTTACTCTCGTTCGCTGAACGGCTATTTGATCGCCGTACGGAATGAGATCCTGAAGCGTGCCATGCGCGCAGGGCCGCCGGCCGGAGGCTAAAGCAAGCCCCGCTCAAAAGCGGCGGGGAAGTGAATGTGAGGATATGATGATGATGAGCCAACAACTTGGAATTGGATGCAATGTGAAAAACGATTTCTCTTCAGACTCAACGTCACCCATCGGCAGGCAAGCGGGCCGCACCGTTGTCAAAGGCCTGGCCGCTGCCCTGGCGAGCGCGTGGCTCCTTTGTGGATGCGTCACGACCAAGGAATTGGATCAGGCACGCACGATGAGGTCGGGCGATCTCCAGAACAAGATCCAAGCTCTGGCCCTTTGCGACACTGCATTGAGCAAAGCTTCCGCCGCCGCCCAAAAACAGGAAGTCAGCACCCTGGCCAATGCCATCCGCGTTGACATCACCGATGAGGTGATCAAGAAGGCGGACGCGGCGAAAGGCGCTTCGCCCACCGTACCTTCCCTGGAACAAGCCAGGGCGGTCCTGAAGGAGTATGCTAAATATGACGACGCGGCAGGCCGGATAAAGAAGGCTCTGGACGAGCTCACAAAAAGCCAGACCACCATTAAAGCCGCTTGCCAGCAGAACTTGGATCTGTCGAAGAAGGCCGAAGATGCCAAGGATTGGTCACAAGCCCTGACGCGGGTGCAGAAGGCCGCGGAATTGGACCCTACGGCCATATCGCTGAACACTGAGCAAAAACGCATCGTTGAGGTCCGAGACCTCTTTTATGAGAGCAGCCTGAAGGCCGCTTTGGACCAGGAAAAACTAGAAGAAGCCATGGGGCTGCTCAAAGCTTTTCTGGCTGAGTCGCCCGCCCCGGCTGCTACTCTCATCCAGCGCATCCAAAAGGGCACCGAAGCCACCAGCGACAAGATCGCGGTGCGCCAGATAAAGGCGGCCGTTGAAGCCAACAAATTCTACACCGCTTTCAAGCTAATGGGCCGTCTCTACGATCCAGCCGGCGTGCCCGACCGCGCCGGGATCATTGAACGCGGGGCCGCCTACTACCTGCAAAAGGCCCGGGCGGAAATGGATGTGACGAATCGTATTGGCTACGCCTATTTTGCCGCGGTCAAGGCTCTGGAGATGAAGCCAAGCGACGCGACGATATTCGGCATCCACCGCGATTACTCGGACATCTTAAAGAAACTGACAAGGGTGCAGATCGCCGTCTCCACCTTCGACTCGCCGGCCAAGGAACCTGACGCGGGCAAGCAGTTTTCAGAAGCGCTGTTGGCCAAACTGCAGGAAAACCTGCCCTTTGGCATTGACATTCTTGAACGGTCCAAGATCGACGAAGTTCTCAAGGAAAAAGGGCGCCAGCTTAGAGAGCTGAGCGAGGAACTGAAGGTGGAGATGTTTATCGTGGGCAACGTTTCCACCCTGGAGGTCGAGCATCAGCGTTCGGAACAGGAATCAACATTATCGATTCACACCGATACCCGCAAAGAAACCAATCCCGCCTACACGGAGATGATGATGCGATACGGAGCAAACGTGCGCAAGTGGCCTTACACCCCTCCCGCGACCATCGATACCCCCATTAGCCAGGTCGTGAAATACAAAATGGGCCAGGAGAGGGTCAAAGGACTGATGGTCGTTTCCGCCCGCATTTTCGACACGGCCAAGGGGGCGGTTACGGTAGCCAAGGAGTTCAAGACCACCGAGGACGCGGAAGACAAATTCTGCGACGCAGTGCCGTCCGCGAAGATCGAAGCGGATCCGTTGAATATCCCGTCCGACATCGAAACGAAGGAGAAAATGCGCCAGGTGCTGGTCAAACAAGTGGCGGAGGTGATCTTCAATGCTTACGAGGCGCGCGAGGATCGTTTCTGGAAGGCTGCCGAGTGGTCGCTTGGACGGCAGGAGGTGGACAAGGCCGTGCTGGACTTGGCCCGCGGCTATTACTACTGCCTCATGGAGGGCAACCTAAAAGGCGGTCGGGAAAACAATGCCTCCTGCCTGAAAATCACCGAAGCCGGGCTGCTCAAGTACACCGAATAACATAAAATCGTCGTATGAGAAAAATCCTGTTTATGGTGGCCTTTTTGGCGATCGTCTCGCTTTGGGGCTGCCAGCACGGTGCGCCTTACGATCCCCTCACACGCCCTGACGGACGCCAACCACACCAGGTGACTCATGGCGTGAGCATGCTGGACAAGAACGTTCGCGATGCCTTTCTCCTCGACAAATGCGTGGCGCAGCGCCTGCCGCTGGGCCAGATCCAAGTCCAGATCACCCTGCAGAACCGTTTCGACAGGGACGACCTCTGGGTAGAAACCCAGTTCGTCTTTTTCGACGACAACCAATTGCCGGTGGAGAAGTCCGAATGGCAGACAGTGCATTTTCCGCCCCTGGATGTGGTACTGATCAAGGGCAGCAGCCTGCGCACCGACGCGCGCTCCTTCAATGTCCAATTCCGCCATCTCAAGTCCAAGACCGGCCGCCGGCTGCCATCAACCGGGTGCGTCTTCGAGGGTGGTGTCTGGATCAAAAGCATCCTGCCCAACTAACAAAACAAAGGTGTCGCCATGAAAGCACTACACTCGCTTGCCCTGATGGGGATTGCCGCTCTGATGGCAGCTAACCTCTGCGGTTGCGCCTGGGTTAATCGGACCTCAGTGCCCAACACGCCGGGTTCGGGCACCGCCCTGACCACCGGTGCGCCCCATGAAACCCTGACTTATTTTCAGCAGGTCTATCCGCCCAAAGGATGGCCATCCGAGAACGCCCGCTACCGGGCGGCCGTCTGCCCGTTGCTCGTCAGCCGCGAGGCCGTCCTTTTCCTCAGTGGCGAAAGCAGCCAGAAAATTCTGGCCCATGCCGAGGTCGGCAATGCCAAAGTCATGGCGGTGGTGCAGAACAAGCCGGGCCAACCCCAGTTCTATGTGGCCGAGCGCCTGAGCGACAAGGCCCAAGCCATCCTCATGGAGGAATTGCTGGCCAAGGGCCCCTTTGAAGTCATCAACACCTCCAAGACCGGCTTCCTGGCTGAGGAGTTCTTCGACGACTTGGAGAAAAAGGCGGTGCCTCTCTGTGTGCTGGGCTGCCTGGATTCCGAGGGTGCGAATGCCAAAGAGGTCTGGGTCTATTTGCGGCTGGTGGACACCAGCACGCGTGCCGTCCGTTGCGCGGTATCCGCCCAGGGGGCCACGCTCGATGAAGCCGTGCGCCAGGGGGCGGCCAAATTAGTCAAGAGTCTCAACCGCTAACCCGGCCACCAACCCCGTAAGACTATGCGTGCTTCGACCCTTCTGAATCCCGAACTGTTGACGATCCTTGCCGCCGGCATGCTGTTCTCCAGTTGCTCGTCGGTTCGCCCTCCCACTCCCACCAGAACCAGCCAGCGCCCAGTCGAGTCGGAACCGGCCCGGCCCGTTTTGGACAAACCCCTGGTGGCGGACATGTTTGCCGCCTGCGGCATAGTGGTTGAAGACCTGATCGTATCTGAGATTCTGCAAAACGCCGAGCGCCCGCTGGTCATCGAGATCAGTGCCATCGAGAACGCCACCGGCGCAGCCATTGACTGCAAGATTTACCCCGAAATCATCCGCAGCAAGATCATTGAATCCAGATGCCCCAAGATCGTCTTCCGCGACGAAAAAGCCCGGTCGCAGGTGGTGCGGGAGCGAATCAACCAGATGGACCAGGATTACTCCGTGACCGAGAAATCCGAGTCCATCAAAAAAACGAAGCGCGTCCGCACCGGGCCGCCCCGCGACGGTCAACTCATGGAGGATCCCTCGCCGGTGGAGAGGGACATCGCCATTGAAAAGGAGAACATCACCAAGACCCGCAGCGGCACCGTTTCGGGCAAGGTGGCGGACGTGGATTACTTTCTCAACGGCAAACTCTACAGTCAGAACGAGCTGGAAGCCGGAGCACGCGACGTGGGCATGCGCTTTTTCCTGTTTGAGTTTCATCTGACCGATTCCCGAACTAGCCTGATACCGTGGGCGAAGACCTACCGTGTAAAGCGCGAAGGCGTGCTGACCAAATAGTCCCCGATCATCGCTCTCCTGGTCTCATCAAGCCTCCAGCGCTTTGCGTGAAGGGGTATTGGGGTATAGTGGCCCATCGCCAAACGCTCACTCTAATGGTTGCCCATCAATCAGTACGCAGGCGTGTATCCGAAAACCGGTCCTCGCGCAGGCTTCGCCCAGCTTCGCCAGCCCAGAAAGCTGGCGTTCCGAGCGACTTCACGGCCGTTGATCAAAATCGCGGTCTTGAATTTCAGGAAAGCGGCTTGGATTCGCCTTGAACTGCGCGGCGATTTCATCCCCCAGCACCGTGAGCGCGGGACGCGGGCGCGGGTCGGACAAGATGCGTTCCCACGTGGCGTCGCCGTTCAACTCCGGGAGGATTCCTGGCAAATCCGCCACCAACTTTTTCCGTTCCGTGGCGGGCAGCGCCTGAATTGCCGCCTCGATTTCTTGAACCGTGCTCATGGTGCAGCAAACGTAGCACAGCCTTGTCAGCTCTGGCAAACCGCATTTCGCCGCCATTTCATCCCGGCCACCAGGTTCCCTTTCGGGGTCGCCACCAGCAGATGATAATGGTTGCCCATCAGTCCGCAGGCGCGTATCCGAAAACCGGTCCTCGCGCAGGCTTCGCCCAGCGTCGCCAGCAATCGCTGCCAGTCCCGGCAGACCTCAGGTTTTGGGGGAATCGGGGCGATAGTTGCCGCAAATCGAGTTTCCCGAGACCTCCACGTGCGTCCCAACGTCGCCGGGCTCGGTATTGTCGATGGCCGCCCAGACCTTCCCGCCGATCTCGGGCAGGATCAGGATTTGCAGGTAATCGTTCGACAACTCGACCACCTTCCATTTCTTCTGGATCGGCTTGTCCGTAAAGGCGTCGTAGCGGAAAAAGGGGTAAAACCGCGACATCGTCGGGACGGGGTCGGGATCGGAATACGGATAGGTGGTGAAGACCTGGTCGTATTCTTTAACCGTGGATTTGGCGCCCGCTGCGACGGCAGTCGCACAGAGAACCGCCAGGCACAAGGAGGGCAGAATCAGGCCGCGGATGAGTTTAACAGCGAAGCTCCGAAGCATAGGGTTAGTAGTCACCAGTCCCAAGTGCCGGCCTGGGTGCGTTGTGGATGATTCCGGCTTTCTCGGCCTCCGCACGCTTCTTGTAGTCCTCGAGCATCCCAGCGGTCGCGGTGGCCCCGCACCGAGAGATACCCAGATCGCGCACGCGGACCAGGCCGTCGAGGTCGCGGACCCCGCCGGCGGCTTTGACCTGGACCTTTGCTGTGCAAGCGGCACGCATCAGCCTCAAATCGGACTCGGTCGCGCCCTGATAGCTGTATTTGCCGTCCGGACCTTTGACAAAGCCATACCCGGTGGAGGTCTTCACCCAATCAGCCCCCGCGCGCTCGGAAATCTCGCAGAGCTTGCGCTTGAAATCGTCACTGCTCAGACCAGCGCCTCCCTTGACAAAGTAGTCGTTCTCGAAGATGACTTTGACCTTCGCGCCTGCGCGATGGGCCTGAAGGCAGATAATGCTGATTTCCTGCTCGACGTATTCCCAGTCGCCGCTCAGCGCTTTGCCGATGTTGATGACCATGTCGATTTCGGTGGCGCCATCCCGACACGCGATTTCGGTCTCATGGCGTTTAACTTCCGTGGTGCTGCTCCCGTGGGGGAAACCGACGACCGCGCCAACGTTCACTCCCGTGCCGTCGAGCAGTTCAGCAGCGCGCTTGACGCAGTAGGGCTTGATGCACACCGATGCCACGCCGTATTTGGCCGCCAGCCGGCAACCGTCGTCCAGCTCCTGGTCCGTCATCGTCGGGTGCAGCAGCGAATGGTCGATCATCCTGGCGAGTTGTTCGTAAGTGTATTTCATTGTCTTCTTCCCGTCTTCCCTGTTCAAAAGTAGGGCTCCAACACATTCCTTGCCACCCTCAGCGCCTGCTTCCGCCCATCCAGGGTCTGGCCAAAAGTATCGTCCTCGACCTCGATGCATACCGGCCCATCATAGCCAATCTCGTAAAGCGCCGCCATGAACCGGCCCCAGTTGATGTCGCCAAGGCCCGGAACGCGCGGTGTGTGCCATTCTTTCGGGAAAGCGAAGATGCCCACTTCATTGAGCCGCTCCGGGTGAACCACCATGTCCTTAGCATGAAGATGGAACAACTTCTCCTTGAACTCGCGCAAGGGGCTGATGGGGTCCATCTGCTGCAGAACGAAATGGGATGGGTCGTAGTTGAGGCCAAAGTGCTTCGACGATATGTCGCTGAACATCCGCCGCCAGATGACCGGGGTGGTGGCGAGGTTCTTGCCACCCGGCCACTCGTCCCGCGAGAACGACATCGGACAATTCTCGATGCCAACCTTGATGCCATGCTCTTCGGCAAAGGCAATGATCGGCCTCCACGTTTTCAGGAACCGCGGCCAGTTTTCCTCCACGCTCTTCGTCCAGTCACGTCCCACGAAGGTGTTGGCATTCTTCAGGCCGAGCTTTTCGGCGGCAAGAATGACCTGTTTAAAGTGGTTCACCATCGTTTTGGAGGCCTCGAGATTGGGGTCGAGCGGATTCGGATAGTACCCCAACCCGCTGATGGCGACCCCGTGCTGCGCACAGAGCGCATTGACATCATCGGCTTGTGTCCGCGTGAAGCCAGTAACATCAATGTGCGTGACCCCGGCGAATTTCCTCTCGGCCTTGCCGACGGGCCAGCACATGACCTCGATGCACGCAAACCGCTCTGCGGTGGCGAATTGCAGGATCTGGTTGAGATTGAGTTCAGGTAGAATGGCAGTAACGAATCCAAGTTTCATTTTTTAGTGATGAGTTGATGGTTAATGGTTAATGGTTAATGGCCGGTGGGCATTGCGAACGCGACGATCATGGCGAGGTGGCTGCGCGATAAAACCGCAGGGCCGAGTTGGTGGACTGGGGGTCGATGAAATCAAATATCCCGCTGGCTGAGGTGGCGTTGGTGAAGATGGGTGACCACCCCGCCAGGTCGGTGGAGACCTGAATGACGCAGGCGAGGTTCGTGGCAGCCGACACGCGCAGTTGAAAGGTCCCACCACCCGCGGAAGCGGTCACGGTCAAACGAATAGGCGTGAGCGCCTTGCGCGCATTAAGCCGGCCGCCGGTCGTGCATTTGCCCGCCAGGGAAGGCAACGGATCGGTGGCGCTCAGAACGCGGTTGATGATTTGCCGGTAGTTTTCGCCCGGGTATCCCACCAGCATCAATGCAAAAACGCCGGTGACGTACGGTGCGGCAAACGAGGTGCCAGTGTCCGTGTGGTATGCGAACGAACCACTGTCCGCAGCGCCGAAGGTGGAATAGATCTGTTCTCCGGGCGCCGCCAGATGAACGTTGGTGCGGCCGTAGTTGGAGACTGTGGCGAGGGTGTCAGCGCGCGTGGTGTACGCGACCGAGACGACGTTGTCGAGCGGGTAGCAGGCCGGATAGACGGGGTTGACATCAACATCGCTGGCGCTATTGCCGCAGGCAGTCACGACGATGATGCCCGCGTCGCGCAGGCTGGCGACGGCGTTGGACAAGGCGAGAGAACCTGGAGCGAAACCCCAGCTCGCGTTGACGATTCGCGCGCCGTTGGTTCGAGCATAATCGAGGCAGGCAATACAGGCTGAGAGGGTGCCGACGCCAAAGTTGTTAAAGCATTTGCACGCCATGATTTGCGCCCGCCAGGCAACCCCCACCACACCCTTGCCGTTGTTCCCCACGGCGCCCAGCACTCCCGCCACCTCGGTTCCGTGGCCGGAATCGTCGCTCGGATCGTTTGACCCGGTGAGCGCGTTCAAGCCGTGGCCGCCACCGTTCGGGTTGGTCCACATATTCGAGGCCAGATCCTCATGAGTGTAACGCACTCCCGTATCCAGCACCGCTACCAGGATGTTGCTGGCGGAGGAGAGCACATCCCACGCAGCCGGCGCTTCGATCATGTTCAAACCCCAGAGCGTGCCATTCGTGTAGTTCTGCTCATTGGGAATCGCCATAACGTGGCCGATGTAGTCCGGTTCGGCAAACTCGACCAGGCCGCTCTGCTGGTACTTGGCGACCAAACCAGGGACCGTTTCTCCCGGGGCAACCGAAACAATCTGCAGGTGACCGATCTTTTCGAAGATTCGCAGCACTTTACCCTTCTGTGCATCATGGAACCTGGCCAGCGCAGCCGCACTGGTTCCCGATTTTGGCTGAACCAGAATCTGGTCTTCGCGGTAGGCAGCGGAGGATCCCCGACTAGTCGGGTCTGTGGGCTGGGCGCTGGCGATTGCCTGCGTCAGGCAAAGGCAAACTGATATCCGACCCGCAACGAGCCAAGCCCGATGCCTTCGCGAGCGGAACAGTTCGGCCAGAAAACGGAGCGCCATAGTGCGCGGCCAGCTTAACACCGGTACGACCCGGAGTGCCAAGCAATAACTTCAAGCCTGCCACAATCATTTTTCCCTTGAAAGAAGCCGGGCGAAAGGCGTCACTAGAGGCCGACATTTATGAGAAAGCTAACATTATTGACCGCGGCTGTGCTGCTTGGGACGTGTGTTGTGGCGCAGGATGCAGCCAAAACGCCGAGCGCGGCTGAGAAGCTTGGCTGGCAGATGGCCATTCACGCTTACACGTTCCGCAAATTCTCGATATTCGAGTGCATCGACAAGACCGCCGCACTTGGCCTGAAGTATATGAGCCTGTCCGGCAGCGTGAACCTCGGAGGCACAAACACCGTCACGACCGTCCAAATCACCGACCAGGACACCGCAGCGATTCAAAAAGCGGTTGCAGCCAAAGGGATCAAACTGGTGAACATTGGCGTCGTCAAACTGCCGCCCGACGAGGCCGAAAGCCGCAAGGTTTTCGAGTTCGCCAAAAAGATGGGCATCGACACGCTGGTCGCCGAACCGGAGCCGGCGGCCCTGGACACCGTCGAGAAGCTCTGCAAGGAATACAACATCAAGGTGGCGATTCACAATCATCCCAAGCCGTCGCAGTATTGGAATCCGGACACCGTCCTTGATGCCGTCAAAGGCCGCACACCGTTGATGGGTTCCTGCGCCGACACCGGCCACTGGCTCCGCTCCGGCCTCGATCCGGTCGAGTGCCTGAAGAAGCTCGATGGCCGAGTGATTTGTCTTCATTTCAAAGATCTGGTGATCGAAGAGTCCAAGACACAGAACACGGCGCCGGCAGCCGGAAAGAAGAAGAAGAGCGCGGCCAGCGCGATGCACGACGTCCCGTGGGGCACCGGCGTAGGCGACGTCAAAGCCCAGATGGCCGAACTCAAGCGCCAGCACTTCCACGGCGCATTCTGCGTGGAGTATGAATATAATTGGGACAACTCCATGCCCGAGATCGCTGAGTGCGTGAAATTCTTCAACGCCTCTTGCGCAGAATTGGCCAGAACTCCATAAGCTGTCTTAAGATCAGCCAGTTGATCCAGGAGAGCCGCAAGTGAGCCTCGCCATTGATGCCAGCGCCGCCGTGGCCTTGCACTTTGCCGAAGAATGTGCGCCGTTCGCAGAGCTGGAATCCCGCTTGCGGGCGGCTCAGTTTATCGAAATAGCGAAAGCTGTTGATCGGGCTGGCGGCGAAATGCGGCCGTGGAAAGCTCAGGAGAGTCGCCTTCGATCCCTGCTTTGCGACAGGCCAGGGAGAACAGCGCCTCGATCTGGCCGGCAAAAATGCCTTCGCCTCTCATGCGCACGCCGAATTGGGAGTCGTTGAGCTTCCCTCGGCGCATGGCGCGGAGTCGATTCAGTATCTTCTCCTTCTTCTCCGGCAGATGACGGGTGAGCCATTGCTCGAACAATGATGCAACCGCGCAGGGCAACCGCAAAATGGCATGGCTCGCATACTTCGCGCCCGCTGCCGCCGCGGCGGCCAGGAGCGCGGGAATCTCATGGTCGGTGAGGCCGGGAATCACGGGAGCGACCAGCACGCCGACGGGGATGCCGGCCATTGCCAAAGCGCGGATGGTTGCCAGGCGTGCCGCTGGCGGGGAGGTCCGAGGCTCCAGGATTCTTCGGAGTTCAGTGTCCAGCGTGGTGAGCGAGATGAACACCGCGGCGGCCTGGCATCTCGCCAGCTCCGAAAGTAAATCCACGTCGCGCGTCACCATGTTGTTCTTGGTGATTACGGTCACCGGGTTCCGGAATTCCGCCAACACCTCGAGACAACCGCGCGTCAGTTTAAGCCGGCGCTCAATGGGCTGGTAGGGGTCGGTCACGCCGCTTAAGCCGATGACTTTGGGAACCCAGACCGGCGAAGCGAGTTCTTCGCGCAAGAGCTTGGGAGCGTCCTCCTTCACCATAATTCTCGTCTCGAAGTCCAAGCCGGACGAGAATCCGAGGTACTCATGAGTTGGCCGCGCGTAACAGTAGATGCAGCCGTGCTCGCAGCCGCGATAGGGATTGATGCTGCTTTCAAATGCGACATCCGGGCTGTCGTTGGAACTGATGATCTTGGTGCTGCGGTCGCGCAGAAACTGCGTGCGCGGCAACGGGTCTTGATGCGAATCCCAATCGGCATCCGGTTCGATATGAATGGCCTCGAAGCGGTTGGCGGGATTGCTCGCGGCACCGCGGCTGGGAACCACATTGCGGGTCATGCTCCTAATGATACTCCAATTCCAAGATTGGAACAATCGTCCTGAGACGGTTTGGGGGCCTGTCAAAATGTTCGCACGCGACGCCTGGCAGTCAGTGCAGATCGGACTACGGCCGCGAGATAAATGGATTGCCTCGGACGTAAAACCGCAGGTGGCGCCTGGCCCAACGTCCCGCGTAATCAACGCCGATGCGCGGCCGCTTAACTATCTCAATCGGGCTGGCCCGCGGCGGGACAGCGATATAGAAGTCGTCACTCAACAGGTCGTGTCCATTAAGCCCTTTAGTGATACCCATTGCCCGGCAAAGCAAACCCGGGCCCTGGGTTCGGCCCTGAAGATTTTTCACCGGCTCGATCGCCCGCAGCAGGACCGCCGAGGCATGGCCTTCCGGCTCCGTCACCACGTTCATGCAAAAGTGCATTCCGTAAACCAAGTAAACGTAGGCGTGGCCCGGGGGACCGAACATCACCTTGGTTCGCTCAGTCAGCCCTTTGGACGAGTGCGCAGCCAAGTCGTGCGACCCCAGGTAAGCCTCCACTTCTACAATCCGGCCGATGCGCTCCCCGTCGCCTGACCGATGCACCAGGCACTTGCCCAGCAATTCCCGGGCGACCACGATCGTGTTCCGGTCATAAAATGAGCGTGGAAGTTGCTGCATGGATATACCCTATAGGGATCCGGAATCCTTTGCACTAATCAACTGGCTTCGTTCGTCTTTCAAGCCTATATTGTTGTTGATATTATGTCCTTGAGTTTAATGGCTGACCGGGCTGCCGCGCTGTTTACTCGGTGCTTTGGCCATGCTCCGAGTTGCGTGGCAGCGGCCCCAGGGCGTGTGAACCTGATTGGTGAGCACACCGACTATAATGACGGCTTCGTATTGCCGATGGCGATTGAACGCTACACCGTGATGGCGGCCGCCCCCAACACCAGCCGCGATGTGACGTTGCACAGTGTGACTACCGGGGAAACCGCGACGTTCAGTGTCCGTGGCGCTGTCCAGCGCGGCCAACCGGAGTGGTCCAACTATGTCCGCGGGGTCGTAGCGGGTTTCCAGGAAGCCGGGAAGAAGGATACGGGCTTCGACGCGGTGATCGAATCCGACATCCCTTACGGCGGCGGGCTGGCCAGCAGCGCCGCGCTCGAAGTTGCGGCCGCGACCCTGCTCGAAGCGATGGGTTGCCGCGTGCTCGAACCGCTCGACAAGGCCGTGCTTTGCCAGCGGGCAGAGCACGAGTTTGCGGGCGTACCGTGCGGGATCATGGACCAGTTCACCTCGATTCTGGCCCGTAAAGATCACGCGTTGCTCCTGGACTGCCGCTCGCGCCAGACGACACCGGTGCCCATGACCGATCTGACGGTGACGGTTCTGATCATTAACACCAATGTGCGCCACAAATTGGCGGAGGGTGAATACGGCAAACGGCGCTCACAATGCGAGGCAGCGGCACGTGAACTCAAAGTGCCGGCTCTGCGCGATGCGACCGTCAGGGCGCTCGAAGCGATGCGCGGCGAAATGGACCCGGTGGTGTTCCAGCGCGGTCGCCATGTGATCACGGAGAATGACCGCACCCTCGAGGCCGCCAAGGCCATTCAAGCCTCCGATTGGCCCACCGTCGGCCAGTTGATGTATGCCAGCCACGCCTCGCTCCGCGACGATTACGCCGTAAGCTGCCCCGAACTGGATGTGGTGGTGGACATCGCCCAGTCCATTGGCGAGCAGGGCGGCATGATCGGGTGCCGCATGACCGGCGCAGGTTTTGGCGGGTGCGTCGTTAGCCTGGTGCGGACGGAGGCGGTTCGGCGCATCACCCGGGAAATCGACGTGGCCTACGAGAAGAAGACAGGCAAGCAGGCCACCATCTTCTCGTCTCGCCCCGCCGCCGGCGCCAGGATTCTGAAATGAACCTGAGCTTGATTCTCGCTTGCCACCAATCGGTGTTTTTCGCCAACATCCTTCGCCGCTCTGACGCCGGGTTTCGACCGTCGAGCTGATTTTCATGCGCACATTGATTAAACATATTTTGAGATTGGCCGAACCGCTGGAAGCAGCCACCGTCAAAGGCTGGGTTCGCACCCGGCGGGACGCGAAGGGTTTCTCGTTTATCGAACTCAATGATGGCTCTTGCCTGGCCAACCTCCAAATAGTTGTCGATGCCGGCACGCCCGGCTCAGAGCACCTGGCGCAACTCACGACCGGCGCGTCGGCGGTGGTCGAGGGGAAGCTGGTGCCCTCCCCGGCACCGGGGCAGAAGTGGGAACTGCGCGCCTCAAGGATCGAGCTGATCGGACCGGCCGATGCGACGTATCCGCTGCAGAAGAAGGGCCACACCCAGGAGTTTCTGCGCACCATTGCACACTTGCGGCCACGCTCGAATCTGTTTGGAGCCGTGTTCCGCCTGCGCAGCCGGCTGGCATTTGCCGTTCACCAGTTCTTCCAGGACCGCGATTTCGTCTATGTCCACACACCGATCATCACCGCCAGCGATTGCGAGGGGGCGGGCGAGATGTTCCGTGTCACGACGCTCAAAGGGAAGATCGACGAAACGCCCCAGTCGGATTTTTTTGGCAAACCCACTTACCTGACCGTGAGCGGCCAGCTTGAAGGAGAAACCTTCGCCTGCGCGCTCTCGAACATTTACACCTTCGGTCCGACCTTCCGCGCCGAAAACTCGAACACGGCGCGCCATGCCGCCGAGTTCTGGATGATCGAGCCCGAGATGGCGTTCTGCGATTTGCAGGGGGATATGGATATGGGCGAGGAGTTCATCAAGGCCATGGCGCGCTACGCTCTGGAGCACTGTGCCGAGGATTTGGCGCTGTTTGCCAAATTCGTTGATAAGGGCCTCCATGAACGGCTGAGGTTCGTGGTCGAGCGGCCATTTATTCGAGTGCCGCACGCGGAAGCGGTGGAAATCCTGATGAAATGCGGCAAACGATTCGAGTTCCCAGTCGAGCCCGGGTTGAATCTCCAATCGGAACATGAGCGGTTCCTGACGGAAGAGCATTTTAAGTCGCCGGTAACGGTCTTTAATTATCCGCGTGAGATCAAACCTTTTTACATGCGGCTCAATGAGGATGGAAAAACCGTGACCGCGATGGATGTGCTGGTGCCGGGGATCGGTGAAGTCATTGGGGGAGCTCAGCGCGAGGAGCGCCTCGATCAACTGATCGAGAACCTGAAGATGCACAAGCTAAAGCCCGAGGATTACTGGTGGTATGCGGACCTGCGCCGCTACGGCACCGTGCCGCACGCGGGGTTTGGGCTGGGCTTCGAGCGGCTGCTGATGTTCTTGACCGGTATGTCGAACATCCGGGATGTGATTCCGTTCGCGCGCACGCCCGGGAATGCGGAGTTTTAGGTCCATCGCCAGCGCCTGGCCTTTTGAGATCACTCTTCACAGGGATCGTGCTGGAACGGGGCTGGACAGGCCCGAGATTTCACACTTCGCATCGGGGTCTTTTTTACTAATCTTACTGCGTGAAACAAAACAGACTGGCATTCCCGTCCCCGTCCAAGTTTCGTCGTTACTGGACGCTGGCGCCAGGCGTGGCCTTCCTCAACCACGGTTCTTTCGGCGCCTGTCCCAAACCGATTCTCAAACTCCAGGCGGAACTGCGCGGTCTGATGGAGGCTGAGCCGGTCCAGTTTCTATGGCGGCGCTACGAAGAGCGGCTGGAGTTGGCGCGCAAGTCTGTGGCGAAGTTTGTCGGCTCCCGGCCCCAGGACCTCGTCTTTGTCACGAACGCCACCACCGGCGTCAATGCCGTAGTGCGGTCACTGAGGCTGAGGCGGGGCGACGAAATCCTCACCACCTGCCACGATTATAACGCCTGCCGCAACGTGCTGGTTGAGGCGGCGCGCCGGGCAGGCGCCAAACTCATCGTGGCGCACGTTCCCTTTCCGCTCAGCTCAGACGATGAGGTGGTCGAAGCCGTCGTTGGCGCGGTCACGCGGCGCACCCGAGTGGTTTTACTGGACCACGTCAGCAGCAGCACCGGGCTGGTGTTCCCGGTGGCGCGGCTCATCCGCGAGTTGGAGGGGCGCTCGGTGGATACGCTGGTGGACGGCGCGCACGCCCCGGGTATGGTGCCGTTGGACCTCTCGTGCCTGGGCGCGGCCTATTACACGGGCAATCTGCACAAGTGGACCTGTGCGCCCAAGGGAACAGCCTTCTTATGGGTGCGTGAGGACAAGCAGGGGGAGGTGCAGCCAGCCGTCATCAGTCATGGGAACAACACCCCCCGACCGGACTACGGGTCTTTTCAGGACCGGTTTGACTGGGCCGGCACATTCGATCCCACGGGGTGGTTTTGCGCCGGAGAGGCCATTCGCTGGCTCGGCCAATTGCTGCCGGGCGGCTGGGGCGAGTTGCGGGAGAGCAATCACCAGATGGCGATTCGAGCCCGGCGAGTGCTTTCCGAAGCGTTAGAGGTGGAATCGCCTTGCCCGGAAAACATGCTCGGGGCCATGGCCACACTGCCGCTGCCGGAGAGGTTCCAAGCGGCGCTCAAGACCGGACGGATTGATGCCGAGCAGGAGCGGCTCTATGACCGGTTCCGTATCGAAGTGCCGCTCTTTCGCATTGGCCAGCCGCAACGGCGCTATTTCCGTATCTCGGCGCATATCTATAATTCCCTGGCCGAATATGAATACCTGACGGAAGCCTTATCCATGCTTTAGGGGTCAGCCTGGGATTGAGCATCGGTGGCGCCGATTCAGAAATCATGTTTGTCGATATTGTTCTTGTTGAAAACCAACGGTTCGCCCAACAAGACCACCCGGTCGATGACTTGAATCGAGCCGAGGCGGCCCGCTTCCAAATGAGTAGTTTCCCTGGTCAGCTTGCCATCCAGGAGCGCTTTGGCTGAGGTGACCGCGAGGTATCCGAGGTCGATGGGATTCCAGAGCACGAATTCTTTGACAACTCCGGCAGTTACGTAGTCGCGCATGGCGTTTGGCGTGCCTATCCCCGTCAAATAGACCTTGTCGAAAGCTTTCTCCTTGCGCAACGCCTCGGCGGCTCCCGGCAGGGCGACCGTTGTGAGCGCGTAGAGACCCTGGAGGTCCGGGTAGGTTTTCAACAGGTCAATGGTCACCTGGGTCGCCAGAGCCTGGTCTTCCTCGCTGGTTTTCGGCGTTGACGAGAGGTTCTTCATGTTGGGGTAATGCGCCTGACGATATTTCTCCATGCGATCCATCCAGATGTTTTGGTTGGCGGCGGTGAGTGAACCGGTGAGGATGATGAATTTGCCGCTCGGGCCAATCCCCCTGACCATGGCCTCGACCAGCGCCTTTGCTATGGCTTCAGGGGTCGCCTGGCTGACGAAGAACTCTCGATCTGCTGGATCGGTGTCCGAATCGGCGGCAAGGACACGAATACCGCGCTGTCGCGCTTTCTTGAGCACCGGAGCCATGGCCTCAGGGTCGTTCGGAGCCACGACAATCACGTCGAACTTGCGAGCGATCCACGACTCAACGATTGCCACTTGTTTGGCGGTATCGGCGGTCACCGGCCCGTCATATACTACTTCGATCCCGAGCTCCTTGCCGGCTTCCATCGCCCCTTTTTCAAACGCGTTAAAGAACGGGATGCCTACTAACTTCGGCAGCACTCCGACGGTGACCTTTGGCTTTACCGCTGGCGCGCCCGGGTCGGATTGTTTCGAGCACGAGATGCCAGACGCAGCCAACATCGCCGCCAACACGATTGTAGTTACGGTTCTTGTTCTTGATTTCATATAACCTGTTCAGTTTGTGTCACGTTGAAAGCCATCGAGCTGCGGCGGTCATGTCGGTTCGCAAGCCATTGGTTGAAAATCGCGGTGACGACCACGAGCAATCCCACCAGAATGGTTTGAGTCTGCTGGAGCACGCCCGTCATATCCAGACCAAATCGCAACAGGCCCAGGAAAAGCAATGCCAGGAATGTTCCGATGACGGACCCGCTTCCGCCAGTGATTCGTGTGCCGCCGACGATTACACAGGCAATCGCTTCCAGTTCCAATCCGATGTTTGCATTGGGGCGGGCGCTGGCGTAATGCGCCATGTAAGTGATCGCGCCAAACCCGCAGACCACCCCCGAGGCCAGGAACAAACCAAAACGGACATGGTTCACCGGGATAGCGGCATAACGGGCGGCAACCTCATTTTCCCCGAGTTGGACCGTCCAACGGCCAGCGCGGGTCTTGCGCAGGATGAGTTCACCCAGCGCCACAAACAATAGGAGCAGAACAAGCTGCTGGGGCGGAGCGAAAGTGCCTTTGCCCACGGTGGCAAAGCCGCCCCATTCTTCAAAGCCGGCGGGAAGATTGCCAATGGGCTGCCCGTGGCTCATGCCCATCGCCAAGCCTCGGAAGATTGCGAGTGTGGCAAGCGTGGCCACCAATGGCGGCACCCGCAGGACGCTGGCAGCAAAGCCATTTACCGCTCCGCCCACCGTTCCGGTCAACACCGCCATTCCCATGGCCAAAGACAGCGGCCAATGCAAATCGCGATGGCACAGCCCAGCCACCATCGCGCTCAAGGCCAGCAGCGAGCCTACCGACAAATCAATTCCACCGGCTGCAATAATGAAGGTCATCGGCACAGCCACCAAGCCAACTTCGATCCACAGGCGCGAGCGGTCGAGGAGATTGACTGGGTCGCGAAACTGCGCGCTGGCGCAGCCAAAACCGACCAAAAGTAAAGTCAACGCGCACAAGAGGCCGGAATGCCGGGAAACAAAAAGCGATTTGATCCTTATCATTGGACGCCCTCCCGCCGCCGTATCGCAACCAGGCGTGGCAACCAAAGATCAACCAGGACGGCCAGAAAAATCAGTCCGCCGACAAAGAGTCCCTGCCAATAGGCGTTGATTTTGAGAATGACCAAACAGTTGTAGATCAAGGCAATGAGCACGGCGCCCAGAAAGGTTCCCAATGCCGTGCCGCGCCCGCCCATGATCGAGCAGCCACCCACGACGGCTGCGGCGATTACCTTCAGC
>JBAXTC010000410.1:0-7124 GCA_037130375.1 Verrucomicrobiota bacterium
GATTGGCCAGGATCGAAACCCCGGTGCCTACCCCGGTGCCTACCGCAGCGAAGACATCGCAGCCTTAGCCGTTGACGCGAACGGCAGTTCGCGCTAAGCGATCACAGGACAGTTATGGAACAGCCGGAGCGCTGGCTTTAGCCGGCTTTACTCCGCTCCACTAGAGCAATTATTCCTTGTATAGGGAATTGGTTCCCTAGCATCAGCACCCGTCTTTTCGCTTTCAATCCAAGGCCATTCAGTGGCGCAAGATGTAGAACTGCGAATAAACAACGGAAAAGCGGACACTCTGGCGGGTCGAGAGTTTGGCACAGAAGCAGCTTGCAGTGCTTATGTTGATAAGACAGACTCGACAGGCAGCTCTGGCGCAAGTCTGTCCGAAACACACAACAGAGACGATACTTTCGTTATGAACTCGACCGATAAGTTGGAGATGCAATACAACAAGCTATGAAGATTAACTGTCTTTCCTGCGGACACAAAGTGGAGTTGGACGACGCGTATGATGACTACTCGGGCCAGATCAAGTGCTACGCCTGCCACGCCATCATGGAAATCAAGAGTGAGGATGGCAAACTCAAATCGGTCAAGCTGGCGAGGGGCGTCGCCCGCCCGGCCGTCGAGGAGAAATGAGCTATGCCTAAGACAATGCTCACCTTGAAGTCTGCCGCCCACATCCGAACTGCGCGGCAAATCAAAAGCTTTCGCTCCGGGCGAACCTCAACCGGCGTCCCAATGGAGGCTTTGGATGGGGGCCGAATTCGATTCGAGTATGAGCGGTTGGCCTGCCGGGAGCGACACCGCCTCCAAATTCGACAAGCTCACTGCTATGCCAAGCGATAGTTCATCAATTAAGCCTGTGGTCCAAGGACGGCGAATACCCCGCTTTGTGAGTGTGGTTGCCTGCGGTTTTTGCCAGGGCGCTGGTGTGGACCCCAAGTTAGGCGGCCGCTGTCCGGTCTGCGGTGCCAGCGGCAGGATTTCCGTCAGCCCGCCCGTGGTCACCTGCCCGCGCTGCGGCGGCACCGGCCGGGAAAATGGCGATCTGACCTGCCTGGCCTGCGAAGGGATCGGGACGGGGCAGGTCCGCAAGCATGCCGTCCCCTGCGCGGCGTGCGCGCAGACGGGCGCAGCCGGAATTTTCTACTGCCTGCCGTGCAAGGGCCAGGGCTTGGTGTAAGTTCCAGCGCAAGACAATGGAAGTAAGCTGTCCCGAAAACCCGCGGAGCGTCAATAAATACCAAGCGGGCGCGACAAAGTATGCGTGCATGAGATCCATTGCATTCCTAATTGTGGCATTGCTGAGCGTCAGTTGCACCGCCCTCCGCCACAATGCAGTCGATGGTTTTGTCCCTCTCTTCGATGGTCGGACGCTGTCTGGCTGGCAAGGGCAGGACCAATCTTTCTGGTCCGTTGAGAATGGCGCGATTACGGGAACGATTTCACCCCAGCACTCCCCGAAGCTGAATCAGTATCTCATCTGGCAAGGGGGAATGCTCGATGACTTTGAACTCAAGGTCACTTTCCGCATGATTAGCACCAACTCCCCTATGGTCAACAGTGGTTTTCAATTCCGAAGCCGCCGGTTGCCTAATGGAGATGTGGGCGGCTACCAGGTCGATAACAATTACTGCCAGCCTTGGAAGGCACGGCTCTACGATGAATTCGGCCGGCACGACCTCGCACTGCAGGGAGAAAGAACCGTGTTCGATGCCGTTGGGACCAAACGCACCGAAAAACTGGCGATTGAACCCGCCGCGGATGATTTCCGCCTTGATCAGTGGCATGAGTATCACTTGATCGCGCAGGGGCGACACCTCTTGCTCCGCGTCAACGGCAAACTCATCGCCGAGGTCACAGACAACGACGATGACAATTTTGACGCGATGGGTCTCCTGGCGATGCAACTCCACACCGGGCCGCCCATGAAGGTCCAGTTCAAGGACATTCGGCTCAAGCGTCTCACTCCCGCCCATAAGCCGACCGCCCGGGAGGCCTTAATCGCCGAGGCCTCGCTGGGCTGGCAATTCGGCCATCGTCTGAACGGGCATCAACCGCCACTGAAGGCGGCAGGCAATATAACGCCCGGCATGCCAGCAGAAGGACTTGGGGCGCACACCGGCTCGAAGGTCGCCAAGTTCGACCACGCCTATTTTGATTTGCAACGTGATTTGAACCAGCCGAAACTTTGGAGCATTCCCGGCATGGCGCTGACCGTTTACTTGCGTGCCCGGGTTCCGGATGGCTCCTGGAATTCTGCTCTGATCGCCAAAAGAGGCAACCATGACATTCTTAATTTCTGCATGTTTAGCGGAGACCTGCCGGAAACACCCGGGCCGGATATTGGCTTCGAGGTGCATACCAGCCAGGGCTTTGTAATGGTAAGTTTTCCCGTTTCCCAGGTGGACGCCTCCGGTTGGCTGGATTTGGTGGGGTGCTACGATGGCAACACCATTACGCTGAGGTGTAACGGCCGCGTAATGGCCCAGAAGCCCTGGTCCGGAGCGCTGACTGCAAACAACGAGCCGATCTTCATTGGCGCGGCCTCTTTCGATGGGGAGTCGAGGCTCTTCTTCACCGGGGAAATGGAGGAGGCGGCCATTTGGTCTCGCGTGCTCAACGACGAAGAACTGGGTGAGTTGGCGCACGGTCCATGAACTTAACGGACGCTCAGGGCGAGCGCGGTGGCAAATTCTTTTTAAGCTGAGCCAGATTTCTTACCATAGAGATAAGTGTTGGTGACATCATAAATCAAAAGCCTGTTGTCTCAATCTCTCCAGGCGAACTCGCCTTTGTCCACGCTCCAATCGTTGCCAAAATAACCCGTCACGCGCACCCCATTGTTGCCTCTGGCCAGGGTTTCAGTTCCGAAAACCGTGCAGTCAGGGTAGGCAACACCCGCCGTAAAGTATGGCACACGATTCGTGAGTTTCAGTCCGGTGACACCCGAGCCGCTGATCACCGCGACCGAGGCGCGATTGCTTCCCGGTCGAGGCCGGCAGAAAAGACAGGCCAGGTCTTCGCCCCGCTGTTCGCGCTCGCCGATCTTGACGACTCCGCGCCGCGCCTGCACGGGGCTTTGCGCCAGCAGCGCGGGCCATGCCGAGTTATTGTCAGCATTTCCATAAAGAACAACGCCACGGTCTCGATCTTTCGCTGCGTCAAACTCAGCGTCAGGAACAACATCCACTGAGCCATTGCCACGATACCACCAGGTTTCAGAATCGAAACGTGCCTTGGCATAGGCCCAGGCGTTCTCCTCCGCCGTGCCTTGGGTGGCATAGACAAAAATCATCTGATTGCCGAAAGCCTCCTTGAACGGGCCGCAGCGATGCGGCCCCTTTTGCGAAAGCGATGCCGCGGGCCTTGTAGCCCATTTATTGTCAGCAAGCTCGAACCAGATCGTTTGTTCCTGCTCCAAGCGGGAGATGTTTTCACATTTCTGCCCATCGAGCTCGACGGCGACCTTGCTGCCGGGTTTCACGTGATTGAGCCTCAAGGCAAGCCGCGCCACGTTTTCCGTCGTCCCCGTGAACCGCCGCTGCTGAGAATCGTAATGGATGACCACGACGCTCTTGGCGAGTGCATGTTGCTGTGTCTCGATGGAAACCCAGTGCGAGGAAGACGAAATGCCAGGGTTCGCAGTGGAGAAATTGATGTCGGAAATGCTTTCGTCGCAGGGGATTTTATGACGCGCAAAGATGTCGAAGATGGGCGCCCAATCCATGCACTGATTGCCCCACCAATGGCCCGCACCGGGTTGTTCATGGTACACGAAGTCGCGATGGAATTTGGCCAGATGATCCCGCATCGTGCGCGCTTCGGTTACCGGCACATTGTCGTCGGCATCGCCGTGCAGAATATAAATGCCTTGATGCAGATAGTTGCTGGAAAGGGCGAGCGTATCGCCGGGAGTGGCGGCGCGCTCGAGGAGTCGTTGCACTGCATCGGTGCTGTTTTCGTGATCGGCCCCGGCGTAGGACCAGAAGCTGATCCAACCCGCGCTCGGCGCAATCGCGGCAAAACGATCTGGAAAGGTCACGCCCAATTGCCACGCGCCATGTCCGCCCATCGAGTGCCCGGTCAGATAGGTCTGATGCACATCACTCTTGAACTTCGCCTGCGCGAGCGCCAGAACTTCCATTGCATCATGCCGGCCCCAATCCTCCCAATCAAAACCATAGGGTCGCCGGTTTGTCGGCGCGACCACCGTGCCCCAGGTCTTGGGGACATAACAAGCCGCCTGTCCCATGGCTTCCACCGAAGCGCCATGTGTCGAAAGAAACAACGCCCGTGCCGGGCGGTCTTTGGAAAGCGGCTGCGCCGGCGCAATCGCGAAATACTGAATGCTGCCATCGATGTCGCTGCGAAAGGTCTGCTTGTAGTGCTCATCCGGACGGCGCAAACGCAAAGCCGTGATCTGCGAATCGAGCAGTTCCGACCGGCGGGATTGGTTTCGCGCCAAATCGAGCTTCAGTGATACGACATTGGTGTCGGCGATTTCACAGGGCTGTATGCGAAAGCCAACTTTGCGCGAACTAAGTGGCGGAATCGCGGGGAGTAATGTCTGCGCCGATCCGCGGCCGCCGCACGAAGCGCGCAGGGAAATGCCTTTGAGGAAGTTGGTGGTGCAGTTCACGACCACCACCGCTCCCCAAGTGGCGGTCTTATCTCCGTGGATCACATCGGGCAAAGTCATGTCCCGCATGTTGAGCATGGCGGGCGATTTGGGTGTCACGAGCCTGGCCCGAACGTTCCCGCGGGAGTATTGGAACAGGAAATCATTGGTGCCGGCGTGAAGCTCGACGGGCAATTCAAGAATGCCATTCTCGTAGGGGTCGCCGACGCGCGGCTCGCCGTTCACATAGAGCGCATCGTGTCCGGTGGCCTCCAGAATCTTGATGCCGCCAGCCGACGCCTTGACGGGGATATACAAATAGGCCCCTCGGCCCCGCGCGCGGTTGGTCGAGCTGGCAATGGCCGAATTCGTGAACGCTCCCTCGGCATTGGCGATGGCAACTTCCCATGTCCGATCTGTCCCGTCCGACCCGGTGACGGCATCCCCGGCCAGGGGTGGCGTCCATTGCGTTTTTACGATGAGGGCTTCGATGGGGTCAATGTGAAATGGGTTGCGGCCATACCTGCCAACGGAGTTGATGACCAGGCCTTGGCGAAAAACGATGTCCTTCGTTAGTTCGCCGGGCGCTGCCTTTGTTGAACCGGGCTGAGCTATCCAAAACAAAATCGCCAGGGAGCAGCAAACAAAACGAACCAGCGACTGTGCTATGGTTCTGTTCTCTTTCCCGCTCTGAAATGTCCGCATCATGAAAAAAGCATGGACTAAACACCGATGCACCTCAACCCTCGTCAGATGAAGGGAGCGCACAGCAATCGGCGTGCCCACCTCCCTTCCGGGTTGAAAAATATAAATGATTTGATGTGTTGCAAACTTGACCGGGTTGTGAAACATATTGTTTGCTGTCGCAACCACAGGTGATCAGCATCGGTTTAACAATGCTTTTGCTCGATGGGATCATCCGGCTCGTGCGATTGGAAGCTTGGCTGAGAATAAGAAAACAAACAAACAAAACAAAACCATTATGATTAACAAACTCACAAATTCACCGTGGCGCCTGCTCGCCACCGGGTTGGTGGCCGCAAGTTGCCTCACTGGCAGGGCCCAACCCATCACTCCCGTCTGGGAATATACGCTCAAGAACCTCCCCGCCCCAATCCCGATCCTTACCAACTACGTCGCCTGGACAACCGACTCGGAAAGCGGTGACGGCATGTCACTCATGGACTGCATCGGACCGATGCGGCGATATGATGCCAATCGTCTTCTACTGGGTATTCGGGAGAACGGCATTGATGAAACCGTTGCACACAACACGAACCTGGCGCTCGCGTATCCCGACCGGTCATTGATCTGGATCAACCCGACGAATGGCGCACCGATGGGTATTGCGCTTAATATGGGCCTGTTCCCGGTGCCGCTCGATACCAACATCGTGGCGGCAGGCGGAACCCCGGGCCAGTATTACTGGAGCTTTGACGTGTCCGATGATCGATACATCTATTCCGGATACAAAAACCAGATCATTCGTTACGCGCCCAATGGGTCGGGCGGCATCTCGTCCGTGCCGACGGTGGTGTTCACGCTGGACCACGATACCGCAATCAATAACGGGATAACAGAAGCTCAGTGGACGGGACATTATTGGCAGACCATTAGGGTGCGCGGGTCGGGAACCACCACAAAGCTTTTGGTGGGCAGCGGCGGCGGGCGTGGCGTTTGGCTGTTAACCACAACGGACGGCCACACCTTCACCCCGGGCGCATGGAAATCGGGCGGATTCGGCAACGCCGGCAACAATATCAGCGGTTTTGTTCCGAGCAAGGATCCGGCAGCACCGGATGACGTCTGGTTTTACGGCGGTTGCTATCCGAACAGCAGCAGTGGCGCGGACAGCAAATTTTACCGCGCGAAGGCATCGCCACCGTTTGACAGTCCGCTGAACCGGTTCATCGGTGATTCTTCATTCAATGCAGCCGCGGATCCCAACACGAATGCGCTCTACCGCTATAACGCCATTTTCTCCGGCAGTTGCGATGTGCATCCGGACCTGGATTTCGTCGTGCATTACAGCACGCCGCCCTATAACTCACCCGCCAGCGCCCCCCACCAACCCGGTTGGCTGGCCATCCACGACGCCACCAACGGCGCCTTTATCGCCTCGTATGAACTGCCCGCCACCGACCTGGACGAATATCTGACGGGCGACGGCAGCATGCTTTGGATGGGCTGCCTTGGGAGCGTGTCCATGTCCCCGCTGGCGGACGGCACAGCAGAGGTTCTCTGGACGAGCGAGGTCTTCGGCTATGCCCGGTACATCGTTGGCACCCCGCGCTACACGAAAGCCTACGCGATGAAGAAGGTCATTCAGCCTTTTGAGACAGCCTCTTTAACCTAAAACAGAAAAAATGATAGACACAGGTTTTGCTCTAAGCTGGATTGACTACACCATTATGATTGTCTATTTCGTCTTTGTTCTTGGCATTGGCTGGGCGTTGAAGCGTTACATGAAGGATGCCAGTGCATTCCTCGAGGCTGGAAGATCGAT
>JBAXTC010000411.1:0-7115 GCA_037130375.1 Verrucomicrobiota bacterium
ATTCTTTGTTTATTCTTTTTTATTCTTTTTGGTCAGTTGCCACCGAGGCGTTTTCTTGGGGCCAGTATTCTCGATCTCGCCATCCTTGCGCATCGCGGACAGCAGGTTCCCCACTTTGGTTATCTTCTGGGCTGGGTCCAAAGCATCGCTGATCTTGTCCCTCAGGAGATCATCCACATCCTCCCGGCTGCCGTGTCCGAATTTCTCCAGATACCCGGCAACCAGCTTCCTGTAATAGCCATCGTCCATCGCCCTGGTCTTGATGTAGGCGGCCTTGGCATCCGCCGCGCTGGCGATGGCAGCGGAGACATGCAAATTCGGCTTGCGCCCCTCAATGAGCCCGGCCCGTTTCAAGCGCCGCACCGTTTTGTCATCCAGCGGCATCCGTTTCTGCACCCGGGCCAGCGCGACGACATCCTCGAGTGGCAAATCAGTTTTCAGGATGGACAGCCCGCGTTCAATCTCCTGAACGCTGGGAATGGCTTCCCGCAAGGGTTTGGGGAGCGTTTCGACGAGCCGGGTGACGTAGTCGGAAACGCCGATGGGTTTGGTGACGTCGCGCAAGGCGTATTCAGCAATGACGCGGTTTTTGGCGCGGCACAGGATGCGGCCGATGGAAGGTTGGTCGTCCTTTTGGCGGAACCGGTCGTCCACGGCGGAGAGGTAAGGATCCTTGGTGATTTGCTGGGCGAGGTCGGATTGAGGCTCGGGCAGTGTGGCTTTGAAATTCGTCACAGCCCGGCCCTGGCGGGTGTGGAGGGCCGACTCAATCTGGAGGGCGAGGACGGACCGTGACCACCCGTTTTCCACGGCTTGAGCGGCATACCAGAGGCGTTCGGCCGGGGAGTCGAGCATATCGAGGAGGAGGCAATGGTGCTTCCACGGTAATTGTGCACCCGGCTGGTGCACAATTGCGGCAATCATCTGGGAGTTTTGTGCAAGCGGTGCTTGCACAATTTCAGACCGGGGCGCTTCGCGTGCACTTAATTTTGCACCGGGCGGCTGCACAACTACGGTTTCCGGCCAGGCGGCTGCGAAAGCCCGCATGTATTTGAGGTTGCGCGGGGAGAAGCCCTGCTGGCCAGGGAATTCGTTTTGCAAATCCCGGGAGAGGCGGTCAATGACTTTGGCGCCCCAGCCTGCAGCCTGCTGGCGGCCGAGAATCATGCGGCCAATGTCCCAGTACAAACCGAGCAACTCCGAATTGGCCGCGAGATGGGCGCGGATTTGGGCGGCGCGAACGCGGACTTTGATGTCGGCGAGCAGTCTCCGGTAATCACCGGGTGGGGCGGGGCGGGACATGGGTAAGAAAGGATGAAGGTTGAAGGATGAATTATGAAGTTGAGCCCCGGCACCGTCTGCGGCATCTGGATGAGGAGACCCAGACGTGCCGTTTTTCGGGCAGCTTGATGGTGGATCGCTTTGCCAGATGGCGATGCTCATGCCCTTGTTCCCAACGCTGCCGTTGCACGGGGTGGACGACCGGGAGTCTCCTGTGCGCGGATTTTATTGCCAGGCTCAACGGCTAGCAAACGTGTTCACCGAATATTTACTTCAAGGGCGCGTTCGGCGGCGGTCCATTCGGCGAGGCGTTCATCGTTGCTGAGCCAGATGGCGCCCTGGCGACTGGTCAGAATCTGGCGGGCCTCGGACAACTTGCCGGCGAGCAGGGCATCAACGCATTTGCGGAGGAAGTGGCGCTCCTCAAACGCGAAGGTGTCGCGGGTGCCGAGGCAGGCGATGGACTTGGAGCGCTCGGGAAGAGCTAACTCGTCCTCAACCTGCTGGGCTTTGGAGAGATAGGTTTCTTTATGGTCCTGGTGCTTGCGCAGCTCCTCACAAATGTCGAAAACAAGGGCCTGCGCGGCAGGGACAGCGCATCCACGGTGTCGAAGGAAGGTTCTCCCTCCTCGAAGAGCTTGTTAATCTCGACGACATGGTCCGGCTTGGCGGCGCGGCAGAGAGCGGGGTAGTCGTCAGCATCCCCGCCGGGGAACTCCGTGCCGATCCGGCCGAGCACGCTGAAAGGATCACCCTGGCGATCCTCGTCGGATTCGGGCTTGCGGGTGGGAAGCCAGACGATGATCTGGTGGATCTTGCCTTCGGTGAGGTCGCGCAGGGCGCGCATGGCGGCCTCGCGGGCCTCAATGGTGGAGGGACCGGCATCAATGACGCGGCACTGCGGGGTGTCCAGCGCCAAAGCCAAGTTGTGATAGCGGCGCGCCGGGTCATAGATGACCAAGGCCCCGGTGCTTGACGGCGCGGCTGGCGAATACCTCAGTGTGAATGTAGTCCCGGATTTTCATTGGGCTTCGGTTGCCACCTTCTGAAGCCGCTCCAACGCGGCAACCAGGAGGTGGACGTTGGTGGAAGGGTTTGTTAGCGGCGAGGGATTGAACTCGAGCAGGCGCGCGGCATTGCGGTGCGCCGAGGCGCGCTTGTCTTTGAGCAGCTCGAAAACGTTCTTGTCCGCCTTGTCGTACTTCCGGTTCAGGCGATCCGGTTTGCTGAGCTCTTTGTAGAGGTCATCTCTCTTTATGCCGGTGTCGCGGTAGCAGAAATGGAGCAGGTACCAGAGTTCGAAGCACTCATTGGCCCAGACCACGGAAACGTCTTTGTTTTGCTTGGCCCGCTCGAAGGCCAGCTTGTAACGATCCTCCGGATGATCGTCGCGGTCGATGACGCACCAGCAGTGGATGAAAGGCTGGTTGCGACGTTCGGCCTCGTCTTTGAGTTCGATGGCTTTGTCCACCACGCTGATCGTGTTGCCAGCCCCACCTTCAGGGACAATTTCCGCGTACCCCTGGGGAATCTCGAATCGCATCAGGTATTCGAGGCTGCTCTTCGAGTCCTCGCAGACAATAAGGTAGCGGCGGAGACTTCTCTGGTAGCGCTCCTTCTGCCCTCGCTCCCAGCGCTTATTCCCTGGTGGCATAATCAGCGGCCTCCTGGAAGTGGGCGAGTTTAGGCACGGCTCCGAAGAGGCCGAGCAGGTATTGACGTGAGAACTTCGTGCCGGGGCGAACCTGAGCCGGGTCAAACTCGGCCAGGGAATAGAGGTCCGACGCGCCGGTTGCGTCCTTTTCCGTGAACCAGAGCTGGTCGCGGCGGAAACGGTCAGGGTCGAGGAGCGTGACGTCGTGGGCCGCGAAGACAAGTTGGGCGTTCTTGCGATTGACGGAACTATGAAAGAGATCCACGACCGCCTGGGTGAGCAAGGGGTGAAGCCGGGCTTCGAGTTCGTCCACAATCAGGATAGAGCCTTGTTCGAGCGTGTGGGTGATTGGGCCGGAGAGCGCGATGAATTTCTGTGTACCCTGGCTTTCGTCTTGCGCGAGGTCAAATTCGACCTGACCCACGACTTTCCCTTGGTCGTCTCGCTTCTCGTGCGTGGTCTTGATGTCAGCCCGCATAAACTTCTCGTCCAGGAGCTTCTTTCGAAGCGCGGCCGGCATATCCGCGGGCAGTTTGGACTCCGTGATCTCCTCTATCTCGCTGCGGAGTGAGCAGATGTTGAAGTCGGCCTTTTGAGCCAGCTCAAGGAGTTTGTCCTGGTAGCCAGGTTCGCTAAGGCGCTGCGCCGTAAAGGCGTAGAAGCCGGATTCGGAGAGACCGGAGACCCCGCGGAAGCGCTGCATCCAGTCGATGATCTTGGTGGCCTCGGGGCCGGCGAACTGGGCGCAGACCGAAAGAAAAAGGGCGTTGTCGCGGGTCCGCTGCTCGAGCCCTTTGCCTTCCTTGAAGAATTCGGAGGAGACGTCGAATTTGCTGTCCTCACGGGTAAACAGGGTAGCGGGCTTGGCGGAGGGGAGTTTCCGGAAGAGCCATTCCGTCTCCACCTTTTTGGTGGTTACCTCGAAGCCGTAGCGGTATTCGAAACCCTTGATGACGAATTCGATCTCAAAATGCGTCGGAGCCTTTTCCTTCGCGGTGGAGAGGCGGAACGGCTGGATGTCAATGCGTTCGCCGGCCTGGCCTTCCTTAGAGGAGCTAAGCACGAACTGCCGGAGCCAGATCATCGCGCGGAGGATGTTCGATTTGCCGGAAGCGTTTGGACCGAAGATGGCCGCCGACTTGAGCAAGCGGCGGTTACCGGCATCAAAGACGTGGCTCCATTCCAGGTGGTGATCCAGGCGCGGTTCTACCATCGAAAGCGTCTGGAGATCCCGGATGGACCGGAAGTTTTCGACTGAAAACGTTAACAACATGGGGAACAAATGGCAGATTCTAAGGTTTTGTCAACACATTGTGCATATAATGTGCAGGGAATGGCATGAAAGCTTGTTTCTTAGTAAAAGCGGAAAGCAGGAAGCGGAAACTGGACGGATAGGCGCGAAAAGGGAACTTGCTGATAGCTGTTAGGCGGTTCCGGCAGGATCCGGCAACTGTGGAGGGGCGCAGGCCAGTTCGGTGCGAGCGAAAAAGCTTGTAGCTGGGGTGGTTGCGATGGGGAGTTGGAATATGCAATCCGGCAGATTCCGGCAAATGCAAGGCCAGGCGAATTGCGGAAGGTCACGTTATTGCCAGGGGAAAACCAGAACGGAGATCCCGGCAGATTCCGGCAAAGGACCGGGGATTGCCGGTGCGGAACCATGATGCACGTCCCTATGGTTCCAGTGCTTTTTGCGTCCCTGGGCAGGCACCTATCCGGCAGATTCCGGAACTCAGGCGGCTGGTTGTTCGGTGCGAACATAGCTTGAGATCGTCGGCATCGCGGAAATGCCATCCGCGCTTGTGCGCGGCGATGCGAGCGGTCTCTATGATTTCATCCTCAGCTAAATCCTTGAGGCTAACCTCCAGGACGGGGTGGCGCTCCCAGCGCGCTCCCTGGAGATATCGCCGCTCGATAAGTTCGCGAGTCTGGCAGCCCGTGGCTTGGCGGGTCTGGGAGCCGACACGGACAAAAATAGCGTCCTGAAACACGTATGGCAGATCGGCCCCAGCCGGGACATCAATCAGAACGACGGGGCCAGCATCGGTGGGTTCATCGGTCACGTCCCAGATGGCGTTGGGGGTAATCATTGCAGCCGCCTCGCTGCCGCCTGAGAGAGCGTGAAGCATTTGCAGAATCCGCTGGGCATCCACGCCGCTCTCGACGGTCCCGTCATCGCGAACGCCAACGAGCATCTGCCCGCCCCCGGAATTGAGGAAGGCGCAGATGCTGGCGCCCATGGCACCGAGGCCAGCGCTGGCGGACTTGAACTCGAGGCGCTTGGACTCTCCGGCGGAGAGCATGTTCTTGATGGTGTTGAGTGTTTCCATGTTCAGGAGGTTGGGGGGTTCAAATAGGCTGCCACCCGGTGACACAGTTCTTCAGATTCGGTTCCCTGGGATTCACCGAGACCGTGCCGGCGCGCGAGCAAATCACCTCGTAACCGAAACCGAGCAGCGTGGCGTAGGTCTGCCGCAGCAGACTCTGCGCCACGGGCTACTATGGACGAATCCGACTCTCTGTGTGGCTTCGGGACGTTCTTCTTGTCGTTGAACTCCCCTACCCGCTTGGCTCTCTCAAGTGGCATGAGCGTTTTAACCGATAGTGCGCGTTCAGCCGTCTTGCGCGACGGCCAGATCGTCCTCACCCTGGAGAGCGGGAGCGAGCTTCGTTTTCCAGTGGCGGCGAATCCGCGTCTGGCGCATGGAACCGCGGAGCAGTTGAGCCAGATGGAGGTTTCACCCTACCCCGATCCTCGATCCCAGCTTGCCGGCCGATAACTCGCCCTTGTCCCCGGGCAAAATGCGCGGCCAGTCCATACTCCCTCCTATTTTTCTGTCTCTAATCTTTCTGTCTTCCCTATAAGAGTGTGCTTTAGCCTTGTGAATGCCCCAGCTCAACACCCATTGCTCGACCTCCTCGAGGTTGGCTAAAAGCGTGATGTTATTCTGCATTTATCCAGTGTTTATTCTTTTTCATTCTTTTTCATCCTGCATTGGTCAGGCCATTTTTCCGTGTTTTATGGGCCATAGTGGCATTTTTATTCTTTGTTTATTCTTTTTTATTCTTTTTGGTCAGTTGCCACCGAGGCGTTTTCTTGGGGCCAGTATTCTCGATCTCGCCATCCTTGCGCATCGCGGACAGCAGGTTCCCCACTTTGGTTATCTTCTGGGCTGGGTCCAAAGCATCGCTGATCTTGTCCCTCAGGAGATCATCCACATCCTCCCGGCTGCCGTGTCCGAATTTCTCCAGATACCCGGCAACCAGCTTCCTGTAATAGCCATCGTCCATCGCCCTGGTCTTGATGTAGGCGGCCTTGGCATCCGCCGCGCTGGCGATGGCAGCGGAGACATGCAAATTCGGCTTGCGCCCCTCAATGAGCCCGGCCCGTTTCAAGCGCCGCACCGTTTTGTCATCCAGCGGCATCCGTTTCTGCACCCGGGCCAGCGCGACGACATCCTCGAGTGGCAAATCAGTTTTCAGGATGGACAGCCCGCGTTCAATCTCCTGAACGCTGGGAATGGCTTCCCGCAAGGGTTTGGGGAGCGTTTCGACGAGCCGGGTGACGTAGTCGGAAACGCCGATGGGTTTGGTGACGTCGCGCAAGGCGTATTCAGCAATGACGCGGTTTTTGGCGCGGCACAGGATGCGGCCGATGGAAGGTTGGTCGTCCTTTTGGCGGAACCGGTCGTCCACGGCGGAGAGGTAAGGATCCTTGGTGATTTGCTGGGCGAGGTCGGATTGAGGCTCGGGCAGTGTGGCTTTGAAATTCGTCACAGCCCGGCCCTGGCGGGTGTGGAGGGCCGACTCAATCTGGAGGGCGAGGACGGACCGTGACCACCCGTTTTCCACGGCTTGAGCGGCATACCAGAGGCGTTCGGCCGGGGAGTCGAGCATATCGAGGAGGAGGCAATGGTGCTTCCACGGTAATTGTGCACCCGGCTGGTGCACAATTGCGGCAATCATCTGGGAGTTTTGTGCAAGCGGTGCTTGCACAATTTCAGACCGGGGCGCTTCGCGTGCACTTAATTTTGCACCGGGCGGCTGCACAACTACGGTTTCCGGCCAGGCGGCTGCGAAAGCCCGCATGTATTTGAGGTTGCGCGGGGAGAAGCCCTGCTGGCCAGGGAATTCGTTTTGCAAATCCCGGGAGAGGCGGTCAATGACTTTGGCGCCCCAGCCT
>JBAXTC010000412.1:0-7060 GCA_037130375.1 Verrucomicrobiota bacterium
TTTTATTTCGGCAGCGCGCCCAGCGCGGGAGATGGCGCCGCAGCCGTCCCGGGTGGTCCGCTGCGCAGGAAGGCATCTGCGAGGCCGGAAAGATGCCGCTCCAGGGTGAAGGCGCGCAGGAAGATGTTGCGGAAGCCTTCTCCAGTCTCGCTGGTCATAAGCGCGAGCAGGACGCTGGCAACTTGCTCCGGGGAGCGGATATCGACCAGGCCGGGATACTCTGCCGGAAACAGTTCGGGCAGGGAACGCCAGCGCGTGGTGAGGATGGGCAGTCCGAAGGCCATCGCTTCGATCAAGTTCACCGGCTGATTCTCGTTTTGGAAATAGGTCGGGAAGCAAAACAGGTCTGCCTCGCGCAGCAACTGTTTCTTTTGGTTGCCTGAAACGAAGCCGAAATACTGGACGATGTTCGCCATGCCGGGCATGGCCACAATTCGTTTGAACTCGGCTTCCTCGTCCGCTGTCACGAAGCCGCCGGTCACGAGCAGCCGCAGGGAAACCGGCGACTGCCGAGCGGCCAGTCGCTGGCTGGCAAGCGCGCCGGCGGCCAGGGTATCGAACAGCCCCTTCTCGCGCGTGCAATGCGCCAGGTAGAGGATCTTGACCACTTGCGGATCGCCGCCCGTATCCTCCAAATCCACCGCCTCGAGGGTTTTGTTCGCGAAGAGCTTCCGCCGCGCCGCAAACCGCGCCTTGCGCCGAGGCAAGACCTCGTCAACGAACCCGGGACAGGGGTCGGGAATCCCATTGCTCACGATTTTGATTTGCCGCGAGAAGAGCTTTTCGGCATCGGCGCGGTTGTATTGGGAAAGGACGATGCTCAGATCGACTTGTTTCATCAGCCGGTAGGTGAGTGAGCGGTAACGCATCCCGACGACGACCTCCAACCACTTGGCCAACCCGGCGGCGTGCCAGTGTAGGATCATTCTGCTGAAGAACGGACGGCAGATGAACATGACCAGCCAGTCGCGATACAGAGCCGAGCGTTTGCCTGGCGCGGGAATGTAGTAAAAACTGGTCACTCCGTAACGAAACCGGCACCAGATAGCTTGCAGGCAGTAACCGAGCAGCAAGATGAATTTCCCAATGCGCAGGTCGCCGATGTCTTCCAGCTTGCGAGACAGGCGAGCATTGACGTGATAGCACTCGATGTCAAATGGTGCGCCCGGGGCGAGCACTGCTGCCGCAGGCGGTTCGCTGGGCGAATTGCGGTTCAAGGGCCGGGCCGGCTTCCGGCGGTCTCCGCCGAAGCCCTCGACCATGAGCTGCACCATGTAACTCTGGCCATGGTGCGGCGGTGGCGTGTGGGCAAAAACGAGCAATTTCATCCAGATTTCAGGTCGCAGGATTGATTATCCGCCAGACTTTGAGCATTCTCCAGCCTCTATTGCAACAGTTTGAAAAACAAGCCAAAAGTGCCCGCGCCAATATCCTGGGATTCTGCACACTCAGGCTTGCGCTGAGCCTCCAGATTCGCTAGTAACCCAGCCGGACTTCGCTATACCATGCTACGCCGCGACCGTCAGATTCGGACGCAAATCCATCAGGTGATGGATGCGTGTCTGTTTGCGATCAGTTTCTGGCTCGCCTGCGTCTTGAGATCGAACCCACATGTCATCGCTTGGCTTAAATTGGACCCGGACCCGCTGAATTTTAGCACCAACGCATGGCTCTATCTGATCCTGATTCCGGCGGCCCCATTGATCCTCGAGGCGCAGGGATTTTACCAGCGGCCGATCGTTTGCCCGCGGCGCGCGACCGCCTGGCCGCTCTTCCGGGCCTGCCTCTTTACGAGTCTCGCGCTGATCCTCGCCCTGTTTCTTTCCAAAACGTTTATCGCCCGGTGGGGGATCATCTGGTTTGGATTCATCAGTTTTGGGTTGGTGTTTGCCAAAGAAGAGCTGATTCGATGGACCCTCAAAAGCAAGGTCGCCCAGGCCCAATATCGCCGGCGCCTCATCCTCGTGGGCCTGAGCGAAGAAACCCGCCGAATGCGGGCGGAATTGGAGGCAAAATCGCCCGATGAGATCGAGGTGCTGACCGAGTTGGACCTTAAGAACACCCCCGTGCATCGGTTCGTCGATCTCCTTCACGAGCATTCAGTCAACGGCGTGGTCCTCAGCGCCAAACACGGGCAGGTCGAGGATATGGATGCGGCCATCCGGGCTTGCGAGCTCGAGGGAGTTGAAGTATTGCTGGTGGCGGACTTTTTTAAGACGCAAACCGCGCGCGCCAGCTTTGATGATTTCTATGGCTGGCCAGTGCTGGTCTTCAGTTCCGCGCCGGCGTCCTCCTGGCAGCGTGTCATCAAGCATCTGATCGATTTTGTTGGCTCGCTGACGCTGCTCCTGCTCCTGGCCTTGCCCTTGGCCCTGGTGGCGCTGCTGATCAGGCTCACTTCGCCGGGCCCGGTCTTGTTCCGCCAGCAACGGTCCGGCCTCAACGGCCAGCCCTTTACTCTGTACAAACTCCGCACGATGGTTACCAACGCCGAACAGCTCAAACACGAGTTGGCGGCAATGAACGAAATGACCGGGCCGGTTTTCAAGCTCAGCAACGATCCGCGCGTAACGCCCCTGGGTAAAATCCTGCGCAAATTCAGCATCGACGAATTGCCCCAGCTCTACAACGTGTTGCGCGGGGAAATGAGCCTGGTGGGCCCGCGCCCCCTGCCCGTGGACGAGGTCAGGCGCTTCAACGACCTGGCGCACCGCCGTCGGCTTAGCATGAAACCGGGACTGACCTGCCTGTGGCAAATCAGCGGCCGGAATAATGTTAGCGATTTCAAAGAATGGGTGCGGCTCGATCTGGAATATATTGACAACTGGTCGCTCTGGCTGGATATCAAAATCCTCTGCCGGACGGTGCCGATTGTACTGACGGGGGCTGGCGCTAAGTGATTGGTGGTCGGTGGTCGGTGGTCGGTGATCGGTGATCGGTGATCGGTAATCGGTGATCCGTAATCAAGTAATCAAGTAATCAAGTAATCAAGTAATCAGTCGGTATTCGTCAATTGCCACTGCTATGTTTTCAGCCCACCGCTTCTTGATGCGCCTGCCGGTGAACCCGGCGGGGGCGCGGTTCACTGCGTTCGGTTTTTTCTCGGCGAAGTCATGGATGCGGTGGAACACGTCTTTGCCAGGGGCAGAGGCGCGCGGCGCGAAAGCGTTTCGGACGATGCTCTGCGGGTTGCTGCTTGGGTCCGTTTTCTCCGCTGGCGCGGAGGTCTTTACCCTCACCAATGAATGGTCGCTGAATATCGATGAGCACAGCGACTCCGCCCCGGCCATAGGGACGGATGGAACGATTTTTGTGGGCACCTCGTCCGGCAGTCTATGGGCGATCAACGGGGATGGAACCCGCAAGTGGGTTTTCCGCGCGCAAAACGAAATCAAGTCTTCGCCAGCGGTCGGCCTGGACGGCACCGTTTATTTCGGCAGCCGTGATCGCAGGTTTTACGCCGTGCGGTCGGATGGGAAGAAACGGTGGGAGTTCAAGACCGGTGCCTGGGTGGACTCATCCCCTGCCCTGGCCCGCGACGGCGCTGTCTTTTTCGGCTCCTGGGACCATCGCTTCTACGCCCTGAACCCGGACGGTTCCAAGAAGTGGCAATTCCAGACCCTGGGGCCCATTGTCTCCTCGCCGGCCATTGGCGCCGACGGCACAGTTTATTTCGGATCGCATGACAAGAAGTTTTACGCCGTGGCAGCCGACGGACGGAAGAAATGGGAGTTCATCACCGGCGGCCCGATTATCTCTTCCCCGGCGCTTGGCAATGACCAATGCCTGTACTTCACTTCCGTGGACGGCTGCCTCTACGCGCTGGAACCTGACGGACGGCTGCGCTGGCGTCTCCGCACCGGCGGTATCACGGAATCGTCTCCTGTCATCGGCCTGGACGGCACGATTTACGTCGGCGTTGTCCAGCATCTGTGGGCGATTAAGCCCGATGGCCAGAAGAAGTGGGGGCGAGCCAGTAGTGACGCAGACAATCTATTTGAATCCTCTCCCATCGTCTTCGCCGACAGGTCGATTTGCGGTATCTCGCGCTATGGCATGCTGATGAATTTCGATCCGGAACAAAATATGCCATGGACTTACTATCTTTATGGCTATGGCTACGGTTCCCCCGCCGTGGGACCGACAGGCACCCTTTATGTCCCCGACTGTGGGGCCGGTGCCGGTGGGAAAGGCTTCTCCGCCTTGCGCGCCACCGTGCCGCTGGCCCACAGCCCTTGGCCCAAATTCCGCGGCAATGCGAGGAACACTGGTAACATCCAGGATGCGTCTCCGTAACAACGGCTTGTTTGCTGACATCTCTCTCCTGACAGCGCGTCGCTGCACGTTCGCCGCGATACCCTTTGGCGCGTCACTCGCAGTGGAAAGGAAACTCAGGCCCTCGGATCGCTCGCCCAAAATCCACATGGTTACGCCGTTACGTTGCCGGGGGCTGGCGCGACGCGGTTCGGAGGCCCAGGATGCTCAGGAAGAAGCTCGAAAAGACGATTTGAATTCCCATCGCGACCAGGGTCACCGCCGGGATGAGCCGGCGCAAGTTCTCGCCGAATGGCAGCATGCCGAACTTGACCTCTCTCCAGGCCCAGAGCGCATGCCCCAGGAGGCCCAGCCCCAACAACAACAGCAGCGCCCCCAGGACAATGCCCTTCTCCAGGCTGAAGTAGTGGAACACTCTCGCGAATTTCGTGTCCTGTGGGAGCAGGCCCTCGCCGATGGCGAATACTTTGGTGAAAAAGGCAAACGCCACAAGCTGTCCGCCGGTAATTACGAACAGGCTGGCTACGGCGAGCGTGCCCGCGTCAAACGCGATCCCTGCGACTCGGAGCGGCCCCACAGCCAAAGCGGACCCGCAGACCAGGCCCAGCAGCGCCAAGGCCAGACCCGGCATCAGGAAGAGCCAGCGTGGAGAATAGATGAGCATGAACCGCAAATGGCGCCAGCCATCCCGCCACGGCTTCAGATGAGGCGGGCGGGAGCGTCCGTCCGGATGCAGCGTGATGGGCACTTCGGCAATGCGCAGAGATTTCAAAGTGGCTTTGATCACCATCTCGGAGGCGAACTCCATCCCTGCGGTTTTCAAATCCATTTTCCCGCACGCCTCCCGGGTAAAACCTCGCAAACCGCAGTGAAAATCCCGCGCCGGACAGTTGAAGAATACCCGGCCAACCAGGGATAATATCGGGTTGCCGATCCAACGGTTTTTCCACGGCATCGCCCCGGGCAGAATGGTGCCGCCGCCACTGGGCAGGCGGCAACCCATGATCAGATCGAAGCCCTCGCGGAATTTCTGAATGAACCCGTCGATTTCCGAGAAATCGTAGCTGTCGTCGGCATCCCCCATGATAACCCATTTGCCTCGGGCGGCCTCGATGCCACCGCGCAAGGCGCTGCCATAACCCTTTTCCTTTACCCGCACCACCCGCGCGCCCGACTTCTCGGCAATGGACACGGACCCGTCGCTGCTGCCGTTGTCGGCGACAAGAACTTCTCCCTGGACGCCGCACCGTTCGAGGCCGAGGCGCGCCTTGCGCACGCACTCGGCCAGCGTCTCGGCTTCGTTCAGGCACGGCATAAGGATGGTGACCTCAATGGGCCTGGGCGGCGGTGCTGCCGCCTCGGTCATGGCTCTCTCGGCTGCGGGTTGACGTGTCATTTCTCCGTGTCAATTCGGGTTTCGGGTGGTTCTAGCCCGGGTTGTGCGCATTCAGTGGCCGCGGCTCGACCGGCCAATTATCGGCCTTTCCAGAACGAGGTTGGCCGGGCGGCATGGCATCGGACGCGTTCATTCGGCCTGGCGAACGTGTAGAGCGAATAATCAAAAGGTTTCTGAAAAAGCGACCCCCTGGCCGCCAGGCGAACCCGGTAAAGCACAATAAACAGAAGCTTGAGGCGCTTGACCCAGCCGGGCGCCATCTGCCAGTTCTTCCGGCACTCCTCCATCCCGCTCGGCGTCAGACACAGGTTTTCGCCGGTATCGGCGAACACCGAGGTGAAGCGCGGCAACACCGCGAACCGCACACCGCGGTTGGCCATTTCCAACACCCAAACCAAGTCCCCCAGCGCGCGCCATTGGGTATCGAAACGAATCCCCATGTCCTTGACCACGCGCCGCCGCACAAATAACCCGCAGCTCAAGATGGGAAAACGCACCCAGATCTGGTTCCTTCGCGGAACCAGCGAATAGCGATGACAAATGTAACTCCCCTGACGGTCAGTCACAACCGTGTCCGATACCACCGCGTCCACTTGCGGATGCGCCCCAAAGTAGTCATGAACCTGCTTTAAGGCTCCGGGCAGGTATTGTTCGTCGCAATTCAGATAGGCCAGAATCTCGCCAGTGGCGCGGTCGAACCCGCGGTTGATCGCGTCGTACATGCCCTGGTCTGGTTCGATAAACGCTTTGACCCGGGAATCCCGCGGCAGCCATTTCTGCGTGCCGTCATCGGAGCAGGCATCCTGCACGATGTGCTCGCACTGAACGTCTTCCTGGTCGGCCACCGAGGCGATGCAGAGCCGCAGCCACTGGGAACTCCGGTAGCTGGGGGTGATGATCGAAAACCGCAACTCGCTCGCCAGGTCGCGAATCCCGTGGGCACCAGCCTCCCCCGCCCCATCTATGAAGTTTACGTTCGGCACTTCACCAAAAAATGCCTTCGAACACCGGAAATGCAATGAGATTCACAATCAAAGGCGCTGAACGTGCAGGGCTATCGAGAAAATCACTCATGAGGCTGGAACGACCTCCCAAAGCAGACCATCGCCATCTTCCCCGCGCCGTAGGTCACGCCTCCCGCCTGGCCATCATGCTCCGGCAACCACCGAAACCCGCCTTTGCTCTCGCCTTTTCGCAAGTATCTCTCGTCTCCATAACCGCTTAGCACCTCGCCAATCAACCAGAGTCTCCCACCCGCAGCCCGGAGTATCTACGGGGCACCTCCGTTACACCTCCGTAGTACCTCCGTTGCACCTCCGTAGTACCTCCGTTGCACCTCCGTAGGCGATACGGAGGTGCAACGGAGGTGTAACGGAGGTGTAACGGAGG
>JBAXTC010000413.1:0-7050 GCA_037130375.1 Verrucomicrobiota bacterium
ATGTGGTAAGCGCCTGTGGACTCGATGCAGGGATTTCTGCGATCTTTATCACCCCAACGCCGGGGTGTAACAACTCTCATCTTCGTGCTCTCGCGAAACTTTTCGCTTGGCTACAGTTCCAAATCGCACCGGACCTGCACCGCCTGGTTAACGTCGCTCATGGCGACAAGGATTATATCGTGCTGCGGGTAAACTGCACAGGGGGGGGCGGGGCTACCCATTTGTTGTCAAACGTTCACCATTTGTTGCTCTCGGCTGCACTAGGTGGTTAGCCCGTTCCGACCAATAAAGACGGGCATCCGCTGCATGTTTGGCCAGCTTAACCGGGTTCATCCGGGAAGTGTGTACCTAAATCAAGAAAGTGGCTTTGAGATCTCATTAATATAGACTCTAGAAATGATTCAGACTTTGCTGCGGAAAGCGTTTGGAGTTGGTGCCCAATACCAATATGAGCGCACAGAATACCCTTGGGGCGCGGTCCACTTTTATCTAAGCCTTAAGGATGAGGCGCTGATTTGTCCACAATGTGGCTGTATGGATGATGTGATCCGCAAGGGGCGACGTTAACCGCAAAACCCATCAAAAATATGCCTATTGCTTTTTTCCTCCCTGTACTGTACGTACCCTCGTACGAGGGGCATAGTTAAGAATACAGTACGTACGTACCCAAGAGAAGACAGAGATAACAGAGTGGTACTGGGTACCTGAAGTACTTCGGTCTATAGCTGTTGGGTAGAATCAGATGAGGATTGAGCACTTCAAGCATCATCCATGCATAAGCTGGTGCACACTGTGCTTCGGGATTGTAAGCTTCGAGCAGATGGATTCCATTTGCATAGCGTCTGCCGAAGTCCGATACTCCAAAGTTCCGGAAACTATTCATTTCCTCTTTTCCACCAAAAGCCCTGTATGCCTTCAATTGGTCCGGATCGGTTTCGGGGTAACCATTACAGATCAGCGGATGTTTCATTGCCTTTCCACGGAAGATTTTGAAGTTGCCATTTACATCGCACATGACTACACCGGACTTGCCTTTGGCGTCAGAGACGAAGAATTCGTGGCCATCGACCTGAACTCCCAGTTTACTTTTTGCAATATCATCCAAAGCATCATCTACTGTGGCGAACTGATCAAGGATATATTGCTCCCAGGCCAGCCAGACAATGGGTTTTTCACCGGGTTGCAGTTTTCCTGGCTTTTGTTGGCCCCATGCAAGCTCAGCGACCATCAAGCCTTTCTCATTGACTCCAAACACCGGGAGATCTTTGCCAAAGCAGTTGAACGTTATTGAACCGTATTTAGAGGTCCAGCGGATAGCAGAATCAGGTTTGAGTTCCTTTGTGACCCAGAGCTCGGACTCAGTTACTCCGCGTTTCTGGCGTCCTGGCTGGTTTATAAGGACAAACCCCTGAGCCTCACCGGGCCAGTTTTCGTTAAAAGCCATAACGCATTCATTTCCCTTATGTAGGACAAATGCAGAACAGGCAGTTGATTGCCGACACAAGGTGCATATCAGGACAACAACAATTACAAAAGACAGTGCGATTGCATTCGTTAGCCTGTTCGTCCCTTCACCCGCTTCCAGACTGGCGTCTTGCCACGGGCTACTATGGACTAATCCGACTCCCTGTCTGGCTTCGGGACGCTCTTCTTGTCGTTGAACTCCCCTACCCGCTTGGCCCTCGTAGTTAGCCCTTTCCATCTAGTTCTTTCGTTCTAAACTCTGTGGATTTTCGGCCCCAAACTTGAGGGGCTTCCACCCTCGGAGCAACCAGACTTCACCTTGGCGCTCAAGAAATTGCTTGTTGGCGCGCCCGCTTGTAATTGTCGCCGCGCAGGGGAAGGAGAATTGCTTTTTGCTATCATTCATTGCGGCTCCATTCTTTCAGGCTTGGCGGGGGGCGGCAACAGGCAAGTTTTGGCGAGTTTCTGGCGGTTTTGCCCCATCGCCAGGAGTGTGAGCGGGCGGCAACGGCCGAACGGTCAGGCAATGACCGAGCAGTGGCGCGGTTTTGGGGTAGGCCGGGCACGAAACCCTTCAGTTCAAGGCCGTCGTTCTGGTTTCTGTTCTGGTTCCAAGGGTGATTTGACCCAATTCCGGACGACATGACCCAAGCCGATGGGAAAGCGGATTCCCCGCGGTTTATTGAGGAATTCCAAGGAAACGAGATGGTGCGCGAGGAGAGGGTCGAACTCTCAACCTTCGGCTCCGGAGGCCGACGCTCTATCCAATTGAGCTACTCGCGCAGAACACGGGCTAGATTAGGTCAGTCGCCCGCGGACAGCAAACAGTTTTGTAATATCTGTTGTCGGGGCGACGACTACAAAAAAGGCGGCTCGGACTTCCGAGCCGCCCCCAACCAACCAACCAACCACGCCTAACCAAACAAAAAGCCAAACTTTCTACAATAACCTGACACACCGACCATCAGATGTCAAATCCGGGTGTGCCCGGAAACAATGCCAGAAAAACCCCGGCTTGAGTAAAAGCGGCCCGATCCCCCGACCGGGCCGCTCCAACTCCAACCAGTACTATGAAACACCGATCTGCGCTACACTTTCAAATACCGCCCCGAGGCAGTGCCTGAAAGCAAGCAATTATGAGACTCCGGAGAGCCGCATTTCATTCAATCTTTTTTTGCAGTTCCGCAGGCACCTCGATTTCCAAGCGGTTGCCCACGGGTTTGGCCGCGTCGGTCACATCCAGGCGGAAAGGTTGAGAGTTGAGGGTTGGAAGTTAGGGGCTGGCTGAGCCAGACCACTCCCCTGCCCTGCACTCGAAATCGGGCTTCACGCCATCGGCCAACAGCACTTCTGGCGCGGTCATCCCCGCTTACCATCGGTCGAAATGGACATAATCTGCGTTGAATCGCGTGCGCGGTTCCTTCTTCTCGCCGGGCCGGCCGATGGAGATGCAAGCGACGGGTATTACCGAGGCTGGCAGCGAAAGAATTTCCGTCAAGCTCTTGATCCGTTGTTCCCTGGGATGCACGCCAAGCCAGCAGGCACCCAGCCCGAGGATGTGGGCGCACAGCAGCAGATTCTCAATCGCCGCCGAGCAGTCCTGCAACAAGTAGCTGAGCTGCCGGTCGTGGGCGACCTCGAGGTCGCCGCAAACCGCAATTCCCACCGCTGCGGTGGCAAGCATCTGCCCGTTCGGCAATTCGGAAGCGATCCGAGCGAGCATCTGCCGGTTGCGGATGACGACAAAGCGCCACGGATCTCGGGCGACCGCCGACGGAGCCGACATGGCGGCTTCGAGCAGTTGTTGCACCGCCTGCTCGCTGACTTCCCCAGGGCAATAGGCGCGAATGCTGCGTCGGCCGAGGATGATTCCAATGCTTTCGTCAATCTTCATGTTCATAAACTGAAAGGATAAATATCAGACGGATCGAACCGCGTGCTGGAAAACTCAACTGCCTGCCCCGGTTCCAGCGTTCGCAAGGCGTGGGCAACGCCGGTTCGGATCAGCCCAAGGTCTCCAGTCCGCAACACCACGGACGCACGCGCTTCGGAGTCAATGTCAACGACGCTGAGCACGGCCTCGCCCCGAATCACGTACACCAGTTCTTCTTTGACCTTGTGGTAATGCCTGCCCCGGACCTGGCCGGAAAGAAGCTCGATGAAGGCCATATAACGCATCCCCTCCTCGGCGTCGTAGAACTGAGCCAGTTCGCCCTGCGGCAACAACAGCCGCTTGAGGGTCGGCGCATCCAGTCCCAAAGGCAATTGGAGCGTCGGCAGGGACCGCTTCAGAACCTTTCCGGCCAGCAACGTGGTTTCGGGCATGATTAGGGGTGTGCCTTTTGGCGAGTCGATTACGCCAACTGCGGCACTTCAAAACCCTTCCGGTAGTCGCGTTTGATCAACTGGTTCGCTTCGGCATCCTTGAAGCGTTCGGCCTTCGGCTCGAATTCCAACGAGCGGCCCAGACGGTAGGCAATATTCCCAAGCTGGCAATGCACGCAGGAATAATGCGCCTCGAGCGGGGACACCGTCAGGTCGGCGGGGCTGCGGGAGCGGATGGCCTTGAAGAAGTGCTCCCACTTGCTGCCCTTCTCAGGTTTGGGGGCATCTGCCGGGATGGCGATGGCCTCGCGCTCGCTCATCTTGCCTTCCTTGTAAGTGAAGAAGCCTTTGTCCACCACATAGAGGCCTTTGGTGCCGAAAAAGCTGTTCCCGCAGTTGCCGGCCTCGGCTTCCGTGAACGACCCGAGATTGCGCACCTGGAAGGTCATGATCGAGCCGTCGGCATAAGTGAAGATGGTCGCCTGCGTGTTGGGACTCTGGCCATCGTCGTTAAAACCATAACGACCGCCCGAACTGTAAACCTTGACGGGCAGTTCGCGGCCGTGCCCCCAGCATGCCAGATCCATCTGGTGTACGCCCTGGTTGCCGATCTCCCCGTTGCCGTAATCCCAGAAATAGTGCCAGTCATAATGGACATAGAGACCCGGCTTCTTTCGGTCCACGTTGATGAGGAACTCATGGTCCGGGGAGGGGCCCTGCCATAATGTCCAATCGAGGAATTCAGGCACCGGCCCCGGTTTCCCGTGACCGATCGATCCCCGGTTGCCGTTCTTGTAAACGTAGCCCCGGGATTCCACGATCTGACCAATGAGACCATCGTGGATGAGTTTCATGTCCCGAATCAGCGTCGCGTTGGCCCGACTTTGGGTTCCGTGCTGGACGATGCGCTTGTACTTATCCGCCGCTGCCACCAACTGACGCCCTTCATAGATGCTGTGCGAGAGAGGCTTTTCCACATAGACATCCTTGCCGGCCTGGCACGCCCAGATCGCCGCCAGCGTATGCCAATGGTTGGGCGTCGCGATGGTCACCGCATCGATGTCCTTATCTTCCAACGCCTCGCGGATGTCTTTGTACAGCTTCGGCGCCTTGCCTTGAGCGGTCTCGACCGTCTTCGCGCCCCGCGCGAGCACATTCGCATCCACGTCGCAGAGCGCCACGTATTCAGCCTCGTCCTTCATTCCCAGGATGTCTTTGATGTGGCCACCGCCCTGACCGTTAAAGCCGATGGTACACATCCGGATGCGGTTGTTGGCGCCGAATACCTTGCCTTTGGCCATCGTACCGGCGACCAATACCGCGGTAGCCGTTTTTCCCAGGAATTGTCTTCGAGTTAATTGCATAATTGGTTCATTGTTGGATGCGTTGCCCGCACCCGGGTTTTCTCACGTCGCGCACGATGCCCAAATACAAGCGCTTTGACCCGCTAACGCAAGGTTTTATTAATTCGTCGTCGTGATCATCCTTGTTGATGTGGCGGCTGGCCGCTTTCAAGCGCGGCTCGAGGACGGTCTCGCGGAAACTGGGGCGGAACGTCTTTGCCGGATATTCAAGATCGCCAGGGACGAAATTCCAGTCCATTGCGACGAGTTCTTTCAGCAGCGGGCGCTCGACCCGCGTAAACTCGTTCGGGTCATCGCGCTCAGGGTCAGCTTCAGGAATTGGTGCAGTCGCCATGCGCAGAATCATCCAATAATTTCATTCGCCAAGCCATCTCATTCTCCGGAAAACGGGAGCCGCAGACGCGCGACTAGATCGGGCAGTCCTCCCCAAAATATTCTTTGAACAACTGGCGCAATCTGCCTTGTGGCAGGGGCAGATCCTTTTCGTAATCCCAATACTCCAGAATCTCGGTCACCGTTTCCATCTCGATGCGCCCGGCGGTGACCATGAGCCGCAGCAGCTTGATCGTGCTCCAGCATTCAGCAGCGGGCGGATCGAATCTCCGAGGCGGAAATAGGCATTACTGTCGAGCAAAACGTCCTGGCGGGAATCGCTCAGTTGCAGAGTTCCCAGGACAGTGCCTTTGCGTCTGCCAGGGAGACCCCGAGAACGCGATGAATGAAATGCTCCGACCCTTGCTCCCGCTTGCAGAATTCCGCCAGCGCTTCGAAGAACGGACTGCCGAATACCGAGCGCGCCACTGCCGCGTAAGCCTTCGGTGCCGGCGGCAACTGTTTGAAAACAACCTGGGAAATCGCTTTCCAGCCTTTGACGAAATTGGTCACCGAACCCATGAACGTACCCACTGGCCCAAGGTCCGTTTTCGGGAGGCCGCGGGCCTGTTCGTATGCCTCAATCGCCAGCCTGATCGTGTAGGGTGAAATGACGTGCCGCTTCGCCTCGTCCCGAATGCGCGCGACCCTGGACGCGACGCCCCGCATTCCCTGGAGTTTGGCGCAGAGTTTGGCTGCGTGGGATTCCGGGAACAACAACGCCTGGGCAAAGCTGTCCGCGAAATCCTCGCCCTCTTCGTTGGCGAGTTTGGGGGCCAGCGAATGACCCAACTCGTGCGCCATCCAGAACTTGAAGTCCACCACGCTGCTGTCCAGGTTCACAAAGACCCACGTGGTCTGCGAATCCGGCAGGTGAATGTTCAGCGCGTTGCCGTGGTGTTGTCGTTCGCCCCACAGCGCCGGAATGAGGACCGCGTGCAGTTCGTTGAACTTCGCAATCAAGTTCTGAAACTCAATAACCTCTTTCTTCTCCAACCCCATTTCCTGCCGCATCTGCGCGGCCACCTGTTGCACGTAGTCATATTGGGCGGTAGGGGTTTTGAGGGTGGGCGGGCGCGTGAGTTCCTGATTTGGGAGATATTTCACCAGCCGCTTGAGCAACTCCCCGGTCTCGCGGGCGTTGTCCAAATGCTCATCCTTGGTCTTCCGGTTGGCCTTCTTTCGGAACGACACCACGGGAACCGCCGTGGCGGGCGGCAGCGTGACCAATTGCTCAAAGGCCAGGCCGAGGAGCATTCCCAGTCGGAGCAATTTGTCCGGCTGCGGAAACGCTTCCCCCGCAAGCCATTTGGAAACAGCTTCCCGGGAAACCTTCAGCTTCTCGGCCAGTCCGGACTGGTTCAAGCCGGTCTTGATGAGGGAGTCCTGAATGATCGAAACGTTGAGAGTTTTCTGCACAGAACAATAATGCCCGAAGGCGGACCGATTGTCAACTTTTGTCAACCGGGTTCTGCAATTCAGACACTGGGGAGGGGATTTCGTCGCACGGCGATTTTCGATCTGT
>JBAXTC010000414.1:0-7048 GCA_037130375.1 Verrucomicrobiota bacterium
ACCTGAATGACGACTGGATCGCCAAAGGGTATCCGATGGAGTGATCTTAGGAAAAGGGTCGAGGTGCCAGCCCCGAATGCGATCAAGGTTGGATGTTGACCCTAACGAAGCATGGGCAGGGCCGTTGGACTGAGCCGCTCCGCGGCAGGAGATGAACAGGGAAGGCGGGAAGACGGGAAGGAGATGGGGCCATGATCCCCATGCAACCTTTCCTGATTTCTTCGCGTCTTCGCCTCTTCGCTGTTGAGGGGATGGGTCGGTGTATTCATTTTATCTTTGCTCCAGGACTATCTTCCTGAGGCACAACGGGGCCGAGTTGATGGATGAACGGAACCAGCTCACGGATTGTCTGATTTAGCTTACGATGAAGATTTGCACCAAAGCATTACCGGGGTTGGAACATGGGCAGCTCTGGAAAACTGAGAAGGGCTACATTCGCATCTGGCACATCGGCAAGCGGCTCATTGAATACAAGATGATGAGGGAGCCGGGAATGAGGGCGGTGAAGACGCAGACGACAGCAATTGAGACGCTGACCGAATATCTGAAGGTCCAGAAAGCAGTATTGACCGTTGCTTCATCCTCTGTTTCTCCCGCTGTTTCTTCCGCTTGACATTATTCCTTGATCTACTCCACATTACGTCGAACATGATCAATATAACATCAGCACAACTTCGAAAAGCAGCCGATCTCCAGGAGCAAATCCAGGAACTGCAACAACAAGTGAATCAAATCCTGGGCGGCGAGGTTCCCACTCCTGCTCCACAACTGATTGAAGAACCCAAGAAACGCCAGGTGAGTGCAGCGGGGAGGGCGAGAATGAAAGCGGCACAAAAGGCGAGATGGGCAAAACTCAAAGGGAGCGCATTTACGACCTTCCCAGGCACATCAGATGAATCAGCACCCACGATGAAACCCAAGATCAAGAGGAGTGCTGCATGGAAAGCTGCGATGTCTGCTTCTGCCAAGGCGAGATGGGCAAAGCTGAAAGCACAGGGGAAATGAAACTGTGATTTGGGGGCGAGGGATGCACCCCGCTTTCCTGGTCCAAAGCCTGCAAACCCTTGAATGGTTAACGAGAGAAGAAGCCAGGACGACCAGACCACTCTGGCGTTCCCGATGACCCCGCTTCGCTGCCACATTCTGACCCAAGGCACAAACTATAGTCATGCAGATCAAGCAGGCGATAGTCACGATCCCCATCCCAGAGCGTAACCGGCAAATCCTTGAGACGCGTAGCAACCGGTGCAATGAGGAGTGGCAGAAGACCCTGGCGAGGGTAAAGCGGCAATGGGAGTTAACTGGAGTGACGCCTTATTCCTGGCCAGCGTCGTGAGGGAGATGTTGCAGGGCCAGCGCCATCAGCAAGACCACCAACTCAACTTCAATCATGTTGCGTTTCACGAGCGGCATGTTTCTTATTAATGAGCTCTCAAAGCCACTTTCTTGATTTAGGTACACACTTCCCGGATGAACCGTCGAACGGCTGCCTTTTCCCGAGCCATTGCGCAGATTGCCTTCAGGACATCGCAGCGTGCTCGGTAAGCTTGGCCTGGCGAGTTTGGATTGGTCGGAAATCGTTGCGCAAGGATGCGTGGTCGGGGAGTGCAGGGTCGGAGCCCGGACGTGGCCTGAGAAACATTCGTGGCACGCCCGGTGAAGCTAAAGCCACGCTCACCCCCGTATTCGATTCTCGATAAAGCTGCGGCCCCCGCGCCTCAGCGCTGGATCCGACCGGAACCGCTGCCGCCGGCCAGCGCAACCACTTCCTCTTTCGAGACATGGTTGAAATCGCCGTGGATTGAGTGCTTGAGGCAGGACGCGGCGGCCGCGAACTCAACCGTCTGCTGATCGTTCATCCCGGTGAGCAATCCATAGATAAGGCCGCCGGAGAAGGAATCGCCCCCGCCAACGCGGTCCACAATCCAAATGCGGTACTTGCGGCTAAGATGACACACCTGACCGTTGGAGAGGAGGCACGACCAGCCGTTCTCGGACGCTGACAGACTCTCGCGCAGCGTCGTGGCGACGTATTTGAAGGCGAATCGCCGATGCAGTTCCTGCGCCACTTCGCGGTAACGGTCGGCATCCAGCGCGCCCTTGGTCACATCGACGTCTCTGGCCTGAACCCCAAGCACGATGGCGGAATCCTCTTCGTTCCCGATCAACACGTCCACGTACTGCATCAGATCGGTCATCACTGCGCGCGCCTTTTCCGGTGTCCACAGTTTGCGCCGGTAATTCAGGTCGCAACTGACGATCAGGCCGTGCTTCTTGGCGGCCTGGCAGGCCTCGCGGGTGGTGGCAGCCATGCGCTCGCTCAGAGCTGGCGCGGTGCCCGACCAGTGAAACCACTGCTTGCCGGCAAACACCTGGTCCCACGGCATCGTTCCGGGCGCCAATTCAGTGATCGAGCTGCCCGCCCGATCATAAATGACCTTGGACGGTCGTTGCGACGCGCCGGTCTCGAGATAGAACGTGCCGAGCCGCGGCCCCCGCCGAAGCACGAAATCCGTATTGACCCCGAATTGGCGCAGGTAATTGACACAGGCCTCGCCGATCTCGGTATCTGGCACCACGGAGACGACGTCGGTATCCACGCCGAAATGGGCGAGGGAGACCGCGGCGTTGGCTTCGGCCCCGGTGTAGCCAACCTCGAATTCGCGGGCCTGGACGAAGCGCTCGTAGCGTTTGGTCGCCAACCGCATGAGCAACTCGCCGAAAAAGACGGCTCTTGGTTTTGGATGCATTGTTTTCTTTCGCCTATGGCGGTTCGGTTTTCAACTTCCAGCCGGACTGCTGACCGCCGTGACGTGGCTGGCCATATACCTGGCTGGCATTGACAGAAATCGTGGGGTAATCCCGCGTCCAGCGCCTTCGTTTTTCGATTAATTATTGCTCTTTTTGAATGTGAACCGGCTGAAAAAGGATTCACTGGCCGGCCGAGCGGCGAACCGTGCGTCGTGCGCTTGTGGACCTTGCCGCCAGGTCCGCCAAGCTCCAGCGGAGCTGGGAACATCTTCGTCGCTCTCCGTTCCCGCCTGATGGTTCATGGATTTGGGGTTGAACAGGAGGAAACGGAGATAACGGAGGCACCAAACTGCATAAGGTGATCAAATTGGTATCAGGTTGAAATCCGGTGGCTGCCGTGTTCTGAATCTCACGGCGCGATTGAAAACAGGTAACTGTTCAGGTCTGCCCCACACCTGAACAGTTACGAAAACAGGGTTGCCAAACAAGCGGCTTCTTTTAGATTGAGAGTATGAATCCAACAGCCGAACGATTGTTGTCCGAGATCAAGGCGCTGCCGCCAGCGGATATCGAACAGCTCTGCGATTGCGTGGTTCAATGGGCAGCCGGTCGCAGGGCGGCCGGGCCTGCGCTCAGGGACGCAGTGGACGAAGCCATCCGAGCCAGCCATGGCCTGTTCGCAGGGAGCCGATTGACGGAGAAGCTCCTCGAAGAGCGCCGGCGCGAACGGGATTGTGAAGCGGCGGAAGCAGAGGGTCTTCGGCCCCGCCGTCATGGCTGACAAATATCTTCTAGACACTTCCGCTTTCATGGCCTTTCTGGAAAAAGAGCCGGGCGGAGAGAGGGTCGAACAACTTCTGGAAGCAGCCCATCGCGGCGAGGTGGAAATTTTCGCCGCGTTCGCCTCGCGGATGGAGATCTTGTATCTGATCGAGCAAGAGAAGGGTGCTCTGGAGTTGGCCAAGCTCAAGACGCTGATGCCGCTTTGGCCGGCACACTGGGTGCATTCGGATGACCCCTTCTGCGACTCGGCGGCCCAAATCAAAGCCCGGCACCGGCTTTCCTTCGCCGACGCTTTTGTCGCCGCAGCCGCCGTGAGAGTGGACGCGACGTTGATCCACAAGGACCCGCAGTTCGCTTTTCTCACGGGCTTAATGAAACAGGAAATGCTGCCGCCAAAGACTTCTAGCTCTCCAGCCATTTGCAAACAGCGCTAAGCCCAGGTGGTAGTTCGCCTGGGCCAGCGGAGGTGTTCCAAAAACAGAGCAAAAACAGCGAAAAAGGCTGGCAGCGTCCGAGCCGCCAGCTAGTCTGGCTGCATGGGCAAAGCGACGTTTGAGGTTAAGGCGATTAGCTTGGACTTGCGCAATTCGCTCATGGCGACCGTCGTGGCGAACCGCATTGGCTTGCCCGCCAATTCCCGAAGAATAGACTACGACGTGTTGGAGCGATTTACGATTCCCGTCCTGGAACGGGCGGGGTTGTCCCCGCAGGATGCGAAGGCCGATCACGCATGACGGGCAAAGAACGAATCGAATGCATTCTGCGCCGGCAGCCCACAGATCGCGTGGACCACAGCGTGTCGAGCCGGGTGGATTACGAAACCTACAGGTTCTTTGTTGAAACCGGCCTTCGGCTCGGCCGATACCCACCCGCCAACAGATGATGACCTCGCGTGAACGGGTGCTTTGCGCCCTCAACCATAAAGAACCCGACCGCGTGCCGATCTTCTTCGGCGCCTCCGGTGTCACCACGATGAACACCGCGGCTTATGACCGCCTAAAAGCCTACCTGGGGATCAAATCCGAGACACGGACTTTCTGGCGGGCATTGCAGTACGCGATTTTGGATGAGGATGTCATGGTTCGTTTTCATTCGGACGCGCGGTCGCTCATTCCCGGCCCGCCACCCTCCACGCTTGCCCGTGACCTGGCGCCGGACCGTTTTATCGATGCCTGGGGCATCACCTGGCAGTTGCATCCTGGCAACCATTACTTCGATCTCACGGTGCCGCCCCTGAAGGATGCCACCATCGAGGACATCGCCACGTATCCCTGGCCCGACACTGCGCACCCCAGCCGCTTCGCCGGCTTGCGGGAAAAGGCGCGCAAAATCCAGGAAGCCGGTTACGCGGTGGTCGCGCTCAGCGGCATCACGCCGTTCGAATACAGTTACATGCTCCGCGGCATGGACAATTGGTTTCTGGACTTGGGCGGCGCCCCTGACTTTGTCCATACCTTGATGGGCAAGCTGACCTCGCTCATGCAGTCCGCTGTCGAGAAACTCCTCGATGAAGCCGGTGATTGCATCGATGTGATCGTGACGGGCGATGACTTGGGCAGCCAAAGCGCCCCGCTCATCTCCACCGCCATGTACCGCGATTTGATCAAACCTTACCATCTGAGGTTGTTCCAAGCCATCAGGCAGCGGACCAAGGCCAGGATCTTCTATCATTCCGATGGCAACATTTATCCGCTGCTGAACGACCTGATCGACGCCGGGGTGGATTTGATCAACCCGGTTCATGTCGCAGCCAAAGACATGGGAGACACCGCCCGGTTAAAACGCGAGTTCGGCGCCCGCTTGTGCTTTAACGGCGCCATCGACACGCAATCGGTCCTGCCTCACGGCACTCCGGAGGACGTGCGGGCCGAGGTCCGTCGGCGCATCAAGGACTTGGCGCCCGGCGGTGGCTATATTTTATCCTCGGTGCATTGCATCCAGCCCGATGTGCCACCCGAAAATTTTTGCGCCATGATCGACGAAGCCCTTAAGGTGGGGTGTTATCCGATTCGCTTGTAACCTGGCGGAACTGGCAACACACTGCCGTCGTGGCGGCTGAGTATTAACACGCATAAACACAAATCGAAGTCATGAATATCAATCTTACGCATAAACGGATCGTGCCGGTGGTCGCCGGCCTGCAACACGTCGAGGACGCCCTGCCGCTGGCGGAAGCCTTGCTCGCTGGCGGCTTGGACGTCATGGAAATAACCTTCCGCACGGCCGCGGCGGAACCCGCCGTGCGAACCATCGCCCAGAATCTGCCGCAGATGATCCTGGGCGCCGGCACCTTGCTCACTGCCGACCAGGTGCAGCGCGCCAAAGACGCCGGCGCGCAGTTCGGCGTCGCTCCAGGGTTGAACCTCGAGGTCGTAAAGACCGCACAACGAATCGGCCTGCCCTTCGTTCCCGGCGTTATGACCCCGTCAGAAATCGAGATGGCCATCAATGCCGGGTGCAAGCTCCTCAAGTTCTTCCCGGCCAACCTCGCCGGCGGAGCCGCGATGCTCAAGGCCTTGACCGGACCCTATGGGCACACGGGCGTCAAATTCATCGTTCTGGGCGGGGTGACGCCGGAGACCATGCCGGAGTTCCTGGCCCTGCCCATCGTTGCAGCAGTCGGTGGCAGTTGGGTGGTGGACCCTGGGCTGATCGCCAAGCGCGACTGGTGTGGCATCACCGCCAGAACTAAAGAAGCCCTGGCTATCAGCATGCGTAAGGCCTGAGGCTATATTGGAGAATCAAGCGCTAATCGCCGACCCGCACCTTGTAGAACCCCTCCAAGTCGTCCTCCAGCGGAATCGGGAAGGCGTGCCCGGACTCGACATCGCGCAGCGCTTCGCGCAGAGCGCGCTTGCTCTCGGGGGGCTGGCGGCGAATAAAGTCGAGCGGCTGAGCGTCCAGCGTGACTTTAGTCTTCATCCAGCGCAGAGAGCGGATGGTCCTTTGCCTCGCCACGCCGGGCGCGCTGGATCGCTTTCATGGCCGCCGGGTTGGCCAGAATTTCCATCTGCTCCAGCAACGCTTCCATCCTCGGTCTGGGCACCAGAAAGGCGACCACTTCCCCCCGATTCGGGATGGATTGTGTTCTTTCGACTGGGGCGGTTCGGTTTTCAACCTCCAGCGGGACTGCCGACCGGATTGCAGAGCACGCCCAGGCCATCAACTTCGACTTCCACCATGTCCCCGGGACGGAGGAATGGCCTCGGTTCTTGCAGCACGCCGGGCGACCCCATCGAGATGACAGTTCCGGGCAGGAGAGTCATGCAGCTCGAAAAATAACTGATCACAAAGGGCACATCAAAGAGCATCAGGTCAGTGCTGGCATCCTGGATGGGCTTGCCATTTAATCGTGACGCCACCCGCCGGTGGGCCGGATCGAACTCCGTTTCGATCCACGGCCCAATCGGGGCGAACGTGTCGAAGGACTTGGCGCGTGCCCATTGGCCGTCTTTGGCCTTATTGCTCTTTTTGAATGTGAACTGTCTGAAAGAAGATTCACTGGCCGCACTTG
>JBAXTC010000415.1:0-7043 GCA_037130375.1 Verrucomicrobiota bacterium
TTGAACCTAAACTCGGCAGAATCCTCAACGGTAATATCATGCGGCACCGCCTTTTCGTCCTGCCAGCAACAATATCACAGGCCTTTTCTTCTTCCCGTCTTCGCTGTTCATCTCCTGCTGGGAGTGACGGGGTGCTACTTTCTACTTTCCAATGTCTGCATCTCTGTTGTCTCTGTTGCCTCTGTTATCTCCTGTCAGCTTGGTTGAATCAGAGGTTCCAGTTTTTTGATGCATCAAAACATTAAATGCCTGGTAAAACATGCGCACGGGCGCGCCGCCCATGGCGATGGCGCACCAGGCGGCCTCGTCCAGTTCCGCTTGCGTGATGCCCAACTCCCGCGCTTTGGCGTAGTGAGCCTCGAAACACGGATGGCACCGGCTATGCACGACCAGGCTGAACAGGATGAGTTCCTTGGCTTTCTCGCTCAACGCGCCCGCCGCCTGCACCGAGCGCATGAAGGCGCCGAATGCCTTTTGGGTGTCGTTGGCTGAACTCGGCTGAGCCGCCTTGGCATCGAAGATGTCGGCACAACAGCCGGCGGAGTGCGCGTCCGAGTTTAGTGATGATGAGTTCATAATGGAAGGAGCGCGGATGTCTGCATCCGCGAGTTTCTCTCGAGGGGGGTCGTGCGGCGGCGGGCATCCGCGCTCGTTTTCCTCCGTAGAATTCGAGAGCAGAATCCGCCCGCTGGACGGGCCGAGGAACTTGCCGATGACGAAAGCGTTTACGCCCCGCTCGGCCAGGGCAGTCTGCAACCGCGCCAGTCGCTCGGGCGAGACGGCAATCAAGAGTCCGCCGGAGGTTTGCGCATCGCAGCCGAGGTGGACAAAGGCTTCGTCCACGTTTGGCCCGATCTCCAAATCGTCACCCAGGAACTCGCGGTTACGTTCCACTGCGCCGGGAATGACGCCGTCGCGAAAGGCGTCCAACGCGCCGTCAAACGCCGGGAGCGTATCTGCGAAGACCCTGACCGTCAGTTTGCCTTGCCGGGTCATGCGAATGAGATGCCCGAAGAGGCCAAAGCCGGTCACGTCGGTGCAGGCCGAAGCGCCGGCTGCTATCATGGCCTCCGCTGCGGCGCGGTTGAGCGTGGCCATGGATGATTCGGCGGCCGCCATGCCCGAGCCGGGGCTGCGCCCGAGTTGCTGGCAAAACGTCAGCACACCCGTCCCCAGCGGTTTGGTCAGCACCAACAGGTCGCCGACGTGCGGTTTCTCGAGCGCGGCGGCTACGGCTGGGTCGATCACCCCGGTAATTGCAAAGCCGAGTTTGATTTCGTCGTCCTTGATGCTGTGCCCGCCGACCAGGGCGACCCCTGCCTGGCTTAACGTCTCGATAGCCCCCGCCAGCATCCGGCACATGATTTCCCCGTCCAACGTCTCGGAGGGGAAGGCGAGGATGCTCAACGCCGTGCGCGGTTCGCCGCCCATCGCATAGACATCGGACAGGCAATTGGCGGCGCAAATGCGACCGAACAGGTGAGGGTCATCAACGCACGGCGTGAACACATCCACGGTCTGGACCAGGCACAGGTTATTGGCAATGCGATAGATGGCGGCGTCGTCCGCCGCTGCCAGGCCGGAAATCACGGCGGGGTCTTTCACTTCGGGCAAGCGAGCGAGCACCGACTCCAGGTCTGCGGGTGCGATCTTGGAAGCGCAGCCGGCGTTGCGGACCAGTTGCGTCAGTTTCAATTGGGAAATATCCACCGGGTCGGGGCGTTCGCCGGCGCAGGGGCAGATATTCTTGTCACGAAAAACGTCGCACGGGCAGGGCCGGCGCGGGTCGCAGATGCAATGGCCCAGGCGCATCGAACGTTCCATGACCCGGCGGCGTTTATCCAAATCGATTTTCATGTCAAAAGCTTCTTCGCCTCAACACCGGGCGCGCGATCATGCCCGGACCGAACCGTGAAGCGAACTTTATCCAGGTAATCCAGCAAGGGCACGGCGTATTTGCGGCTGACTCCCAGCGCGTCGCGGAATGCCATCGTCGAGAAGGACGGTTTTTGCACAAACAGCCGCAACACCACTGTTTTGGCGGATTCAAGCGCGTCGCGATGGACGAAGGTTCGCGCGTCCAGCCGCACCAGCACGGCGCGCTCTGCCAGCAAACCCATCATTTTCTCGATGCGCGGTAGCGGCTGCGCCAGCGACGCGGCCAATTCGGTTGGAGTCGGTCCGGCCCAGCCGGCCCTTTGGAAGGTGGCGGCGACCTGATCGGACAGGCGCTGTTCGGGGTCCGCCAACTGGACGCGCCAGCCTGGCTGCGCGAACACGGTGCCGACACGGTCGAGCAGGCGGGTGTTCATGAGCGACTCCGCTGCCAGCTCAAAAACCTCGGCGCCGCCGCCGGCGGCAGAAAGCAATTCTTCACGGCTCAAGCCCGACCGTTGCGGGTTGGCGCGATGGAAGGTCTTCACCGCGTCGAGCAGTCTGGCTGCGGTTTCCTCCACGATCGCGGCAAGGGTCAATCTGCCGCTGGACGTTGGCACCACCCGGCCTTGCGAGCGCAGCGATTCCACCAAGAGGGCGATTTCTTCCGAGCGCATCAGGCATTTGGATTGCAGGTCGCGCGGTGGGAGCGGCTCGCCGCTTTCGCGCAACATGAGTTCGCACCAGCGCGCGGGATCATCCAGCGCCTCCCGGCGCGCCGCCAGGGAGTTTAACGTCCACGGTTTCTTGCGGCGCAGCCGGGTGTTGCTGGTTCCGAGGATGCGTCCGCCGCCAATGGTCACGAGGCCGCTTTGGCCTTGCGCGCCGACGTTGGCGCGGAGCACAAACCGGTCACCCGGCGCCAGGGGCAGCGGTTCCGCCAGGCGCAATTGGACCATTTGCTGCTGGCCGGCGCTCATCTCGACCAGTTCCAGCATCGCCACCCGCGCGAGCACGGACGCCGTGCCAACGTGCAGATGCGCTTCCAGGAAATCCTCGATCTTGCCTCTTACGGAACCGAGGAGGCGCAGCTCCGCCTCCGCCATGGTAACAATTGGCACGTCGTCCGAGCTGGTGAGGACCATTCCGCGCCGGAGCGCCAGGTGGTCCAGTTCGGGCAGGTTCATGGCGACGCACTCGCCCGCTCGCGCTTCGCTGGCATCGGCGCCATAGACCTGCATCCGCCGCAGATGCCCGCGCGACCCCGGCGGCAGCAACCTGAGTTCATCGCCGATCCGCACCATGCCCCGCGATGGAATGCCGGTGACCACCGTGCCCGACCCGCGAATCGTGAACACATCCTCCACCCAGACGCGGAAGACGCCTGTGCTGGGGCGGTCTTCGCAGGCATTCACAACCTGATTGAGCGCGTCGAAGAAGCCATCGAAGCCCTCGCCCGTGGTATTGGAAATCGGGCAGATGGGCGCGTCCGCCAGGAATGTTCCGGTAAGAAGCCGGCGCAAATCTCCGGTGACTTGCTGGCGCCGCGCCGGCTCGACGATGTCGATCTTGGTCAGGGCCACCACTCCGTGGCGCAGGCCCATCAGCGTGAGGATATGCAGATGCTCGTGGGTTTGCGGCATGATGCCGTCGTCCGCTGCGACCACGAAGATGACCACATCCAGGCCGTGCGCCCCCGCGACCATGTTGCGGATAAAATCCACATGCCCCGGCACATCCACCACACCCACGATGCGGTCATCAGCGAGGCGGCAGGGCGCGAACCCCAGGTCGATTGTCAGGCCGCGCTGTTTCTCTTCGGCCAGCGTGTCGGTCTCACAGCCGGTGAGGAGCTTGACCAGAGCGGTTTTGCCATGGTCCACATGGCCGGCGGTGCCGAGCATGATGTTCTTGCGCCGGCCGTTCATAAAAGTGCCCACTCATCCCCAGGCAGATGCCGCGAGGCTTGTTCGCATTTCATAGAACTCTTGCCGCCTCAGTGATTCGCCCAAGCGCTGCCGCAATGGCGGACACTTGTTCGTCGGTGACGGTCCGCATATCCAGCCGGACGAGGTTATCTGCGATGCGGCTGAAAACGCAGGCTTGGTCGAGGCGCAAGCGGCGCGCGAGTTCGGATGCGCTGAGGCGCGGCACCGACACGTTCACGCTTGCGCTGGGGAGGGCTTCGGTGGGCAACGACCCGCTGCCCACGTAAGCCACGCTGGCATCGATGTGCGCGCTAAGCCCGGGCGCGGCCTGGACCAGGGCAACCGTCAAGGTCTTGGCGCGGTGGCGAAGGGCTTCGACCGGCGTGCAAATCATCCGGTAGGTCGGATGCTCGCGGCGAAGCAGGTCGGGATCACGGAACAAGTGCAAGGTCCGCTCCAGCACGAGCAGGCAGGTCTTGTCCACCCGCATCGCCCGCATGAGGGGATGTTTGCGCAGGCGATTGATAACGTGCTTGCGACCGACAATGATGCCGGCCTGGCTGGCGCCGATCAGTTTGTCGCCGCTGAACAGGACGGCATCCGCGCCGGTTTCGATGGACTCCCGGACGGTTGGTTCGTGAGGCAATCCAAATTGTTGCAGGTCGAGCAGCGCGCCCGCCCCGAGGTCGTCGATCAGGAGCAGCCCATGTTGGCGGGCCAGTTCGGCGAGTTGCGGCAGCGCTGTTTCGCTGGTGAAGCCGACGACGCGGTAGTTGCTGGGATGCACGCGCATGATGGCGGCGGTGTTCGGGGTGATGGCGTTCTGATAATCTTTGAGGTGAGTGCGATTGGTTGCGCCGACTTCGACCAGGCGGGCCTGGCTCTGAGCCATCACTTCCGGCAGCCGGAACGAACCGCCAATCTCGATGAGTTGGCCGCGTGAAACAATGACCTCTTTTTGGGCGGCGAGCGCGGCCAGCACCAGCATGGTGGCGGCGGCATTATTGTTGACCACCGTGGCGGCTTCGGCGCCTGTCAGTTCAGTCAGGATAGATTCCACGAGATGATCGCGTTCGATGCGCTCGCCGCTTTCGAGGTCAACGGCCAGCGTGGTGTAGCCCTTCATTTCCGCCATCATCGAGTCCACCACACTGCCCGGGAAAACGGCTCGACCCAGGCCGGTGTGCAGGATGATGCCGGTGGCGTTGATCGCCTCGCGCAGATGAGGGCGGGTCGCCCGCGCGAGCAGGTCAGCCGCGTGAGCCAGCACCGCGGCTGCTGTCACCTGCTCGGTGTCGCAGAGGCTGACGTCGCCCGCAATCATCTGTTGTCGCACACGAGCAGCAGCGCGGCGAAGACAGTCCGTCACCAACCCTGCCGGATGCACATTCAACCACGCGGCAACCTCGTGGCTTTTCAACAGTTCGGTGATGGGAGGAATGCGCTTGAGCAACTCCTGCTTTGGTTCCAATGCCATAGGCTGGTATTCGGGCGCGGAGGGTGTCGCGCCCGACAGTCAGGGCGCCGCGAACTATCTCCGCTTCCAATAATAAGGTCGTGGCTTCGTCGAGAGCCGCCCAATAAGCGAGGCGCTTGCTTCATTTGCGCCCCCGGTGAATTTAACGGTCGCGAGGTTGGTCGGGGTGCCGTTGGGGGTGTAAACGATCGTGACGACCTGGGCGGCGCTCCGGTCCAATTTATAACTCGCACCGGAGAGAATCTTGAACGGAGGCGTCACCGTGGCTCTGCCAACCAATTTTCCGCTGCCCACGTTCTCAACGATGATAGTATTGGTGGCGAACTCTCCCTCGCGGATCACCCCAAAATTCACGGTCGCGGGCGAAATGAAGGCAATCGGGCTGGTGAAGAGTGTGGTGGCGCGATTCGTGAGTATCCCGGCATGAGTCAGGCAGGGCCAGCTTACAGAGAGTAACAATCCGGCAATGGCAAGTCGCTTTTTCATGGTCTTCGCTTTCTTTGTTAGAGCTTTTCCAAGTCTTGCTCCAATCCCATAACAGAAGTCGATGGGGTCCGTCAATCATCATCGCCGGCAGGGAAGGCGTATTTCGAGAATGGGTAGCCGCCGACGGCAGTCGGCGCTAATCCGCGGTGCGGAGTTAAAGCGCGCCGACTGCCGTCGGCGGCTACGGTTGATTGAATCCTCAAGCTCCCAGGGCCTTGGCGGTGATTTCGAGGCTCGCCAGGTCTGCCACGTTCAGCATTTGCGCGTTTCGGTCGATTCGCCGCATGAACCCGCTCAGGGCCGTGCCCGGCCCCAGCTCGATGAAACGCGCAAATCCTTGCCCGAGCAGGTAGCGCATCGACGCTTCCCAACGCACTGGCGAGGTCACCTGCTCGACCAACCGCGCGCGGATGGCTTCGACACCCTCATGCGGTTGCGCGGTCACGTTCGCAACGACCGGCACGGCGGGCGGAGTCAGCGTCATGCGCGCTAACTCAGCCTGCAATTTCGGCTGGGCACCGGCCATCAAGGGCGAATGATAGGCGCCGGCTACGGTCAGCGGCAGGGCGCGTTTGGCGCCCTTGGTTTTCGCCAGATCGCAAGCCTGCTCAATCCGGTCGATTGCGCCCGAAATCACGATTTGGCCGGGGCAATTCAGGTTGGCGAGCGCCACGCCGGCTTGCGCGCAAACCTCGCGCGTCGGCACTTCATCCAGGCCGATGATGGCCGCCATGCCGCCGCGGGTGGTTTCGCAGGCTTCCTGCATGAAGCGCCCGCGCTGGCGCACGATCTTCAAGCCCTCCTCGAAACTCATCGCGCCCGCTGCCGTCAGCGCGGTGAATTCCCCGAGGGACAACCCCGCCGTGGCCTGGAAGCTCAGCGCCGGCACGCGTTCTTTAAGCAGCTCGAATGCGGCCCAGCTTGCGAGGAAAATGCCTGGCTGGGCGTTTTCCGTCCTGGTCAGCTCTGGTTCGGGTCCATTGAAGCAAACCGAGGCGAGGTCGTAGCCCAGCGCCGCGTTGGCGCGATCGAACCAGCCTTTGGCCGTCCGAGAATGCTGTGCCAAATCTTTGCCCATGCCCACCACTTGCGCGCCTTGCCCGGCGAATAACAATGCTGTCTTGCTCATAATCGGCCGTGACTAAACACAAAACTTGGTCTGGAGGAAAGCAGAGATTGTTGTGGGCAGCGGAAAACCGCGCATCTTAGATTTTTCGGAGCAAGGACAGGGGCGCAAGACAGAATTGGTCGAAGCCTGCGATTTCATGGGAATCAAA